>CADBMY010000172.1 GCA_902795905.1 uncultured Erysipelotrichaceae bacterium | reverse complement strand
TGAAGAGGGAAACATGCATGTTGTCATTGCGGAGACACTGTCTGCGGAAGCAAATCCCTATATGGATGATCTGCTGTGGATACCGCTTGACGGCTATTCGATCCATGAGTAACGCACATATAAACTGATAACGGAAGGGGAACGGTGAAAGCTGTTCCCTTTTATTGAGGTACAAATATACAGGACTGTGCTATAATCTTTTTCACGGAGGCTTAGCTCAGTTGGGAGAGCGCACCCTTCACAGGGGTGATGTCGCAGGTTCGAGTCCTGTAGCCTCCACCATGGTGATCACAGTCCGCTGACGCGGGCTTTTTTTCGTTTCAGGAATACTGCCGGACAGGTTTCGGGAGCACTGAAACGGTGGTTTAGTTAAAAAACTGCCCGGGAAACGTATATGCGCGCTAAATACAGAGTTGCGCATGAAAACGATTAAGCAAATATTTCGCGTGAAAATGTGCGGAAATATGTTATTTTGACAAAGTTTTTTAATATTTGTAAGCGTTTTCTAAAAAAGTACTTGCATTTTTAAAAAATGCGCTATAATAGAGTTACGAAATCGATTAAGTAATTTGTGCGAGGTAACTATGGTCTCATTAAAGGAAATAGCGAAAAGCTGCGGAGTTTCAACGGCCACCGTATCGAAAGCGCTTAACAATAAAGAGGATATTGCTAAGGCAACCCGCGAACGCATTCAGAAGAAAGCTGCCGAAATGGGCTATATGCTGGATGCTTCGGCCAGGGCGCTGCGCACAAAGCGGACCTACAACATCGGCGTTCTCTACAACGATACGAAAAATGCCGGACTCGCACATGAGTACTTCTCCTCGATCCTCGAGAGTTTCAAGAAGACTGCGGAAACTTCGGGATATGACATCACGTTCATCACTCACACGATAGACGGAAAAGAGAGCACATATCTCAAGCACTGTGAATACCGGAGCTTCGACGGTGTGGCAGTCATCCTGGCAGACTTCACCGATCCCGAGATCCTCGAGCTGGTGCATTCCGATCTGCCGGTCGTCACGATCGACTACATCTACGATGACTGTCCGGCGGTCGTTTCCGACAACACGCGAGGTCTGCAGGAACTGGTAAGATACGCCATTTCCCGGGGACACAGGAGATTCGCTTACATCCACGGCGAAATGACGGAAGTCACAAGGAACCGCATGATGGGCTTCTACTCCGCTTGCCGCCTGGAGGGAATCGAGATCGAAGAAAAATACATCCTCGAAAGTGATTATCACGATATCGAGATGTGTGCAGAAAGAACAAGAGAACTTCTGGCCATGCCCAATGTGCCTGACTGTATCATCTTCCCGGATGATTACTCATACCTCGGAGCGTTACAGGTACTGGCAGAGAAGGGTCTCACACCGGGAAAGGATATCTCGGTAATGTCCTATGACGGTATCCAGCTTGCCAAGGCCATCGGCTTAACAACTTACGAGCAGGATACCAACGCACTCGGCAGGATCGCCTGCCGCAGACTGATCGAAGCCATCGAAGATCCCGAAGCTATCGTTGAACACTCGGTAGTCATGGGCAAGCTGATCGAAGGCAGAACAGTCACACAGAAACAGGTATAACATCGGCAGGAGACCGATGGAAATACAGAGCATTGCTTAAATAGTGGGAGGAAAATATGAAAAAACTAGTAAGTATTCTGACAGCAGCAATGATCACCTTATCGTTTGCGGGATGCTCCGCAAAGCCTGCATCCGGCGGTCAGGAAGCTGACGCGCAGGGAAAAGTATTCCATATCTATGCATGGAATGAAGAGTTCAAAGGTTTCTTCGAAAAGTACTACAAAGTTCCTGAAGGCATTACAGTTGAATGGACGATCGTTCCGAACGAAGACGGTCAGTATCAGGATGCTCTGGACCTGGCTCTGATGAACCAGGAGAGTGCAGCTGCCGACGAAAAGGTAGATATGTTCCTGGCAGAAGCTGACTACATCGTCAAGTATACAAACTCTGAGTATACACAGGATATCAAAGCTCTTGGTGTTACGGATTTCTCCAACACTTATAAATATACTGTTGATGCAGCTTCCGATGCTAACGGTGTTGTCAAGGGTGTCTCCTTCCAGTGCTGCCCGGCAGGTCTGATCTACCGCCGTTCCATCGCTGAAGACGTTCTCGGCACATCCGATCCTGCAGAAGTTCAGGCAAGACTGGACAGCTGGGATAAGTTCAACGAAGTTGCAGCTCTTGCAGCTGAAAAGGGTTACCTGATGACAGCTTCCTACGCTTCCACATTCCGTGTATTCTCCAATAATACACAGAGCCCCTGGGTCGACAAGGACAACAACCTGGTGATCGATCCGGCTATCAATACATGGATGGAGCAGGCAGAGAACTTTGTTAAGAACAACTACACGCTGACAGCCGGTATCTGGGATGCTGAGGCTATGGCTGAAAGTGCTAAAGACGGCAGAGCAATGTGCTACTTCGGACCTGCATGGTTCTATAACTTCAGTATGGGTCCCGCATTCGGTGAAGACGCTGTTAAGGAAGGTACAGACTCTACAGGTGACTGGGGTCTTGTCGAAGGTCCGCAGGCTCACTTCTGGGGCGGTACATGGCTGCTCGCAGCTGCAGGTTCCGATAACCCTGAGATGATTGCAGATGTCATGAACACATTCATCAATGATGAAGAAGTATGCTCCAACCTGATCGAAAAGGAAGCACAGTTCACAAACAACCAGGCAGTCAATGCGAAGTTCGCTGCAGATCCCGAATATGGTAATGCATACCTCGGCGGTCAGAACGATACAGCACTCTTCCTTGATCTTGCCAAGAACATCAAGTTCCAGAATCATACAAACTATGACCAGCTCTGTGCTGAAGGTCTGCAGACATACTTTGTAGAATATCTGAAGGGCGAAGTTGATAAAGAAACAGCCATGAAGAACTACTACAAGTACCTGAATGAGAAATTCCCTGCAGTTCATACACCGGAATAGAGTTTAAAAGAGATAAAGCTGTGGCAGGGTGACCGTGCCCTGCCACGGTTTTTTAGATAAGCGAATAATTCCAGATTATTGGTTTATTTAAAAGAGAGGATTAAACAATGAAAAAGACAGAAGGGAAAAGACGCAGGAAGTCCGTCAGTTACTCCAAGTGGGCCTATATCTTCATTGCGCCGTTCTTTATCTCCTATATCATTTTTACCCTGACCCCGCAGATCCTGACCGTATACAACAGTTTCTTTGAGAACTACCGTGACGGTCTGACCCAGATCGGTCCTAATTTTGTCGGTCTCGGCAACTATCAGAAGCTGCTGACACCGGACAGTGCCGGGGTCATCGACGTGCTGAAGTACTTCGGCAATACGATGCTGCTGTGGATCCTGGGCGCAGTTCCGCAGTTTGCGGTAGCTCTGCTGCTGGCAGTCATCTTCACCAGTTCAAGACTGAACATCAAGGGACAGGGACTGGCAAAGTCCATTATTTACATGCCTAACCTGATCATGGCATCTGCCTTCTCCATGCTGGTATTTGCCCTGTTCAACAATATCGGTCCTGTAAATAAACTGCTGATCTCTACCGGCCTTATCGACAAGACCTTTGACTTCCTGACGGTAAAGGTATCTGTAAGAGCCCTGATCGCTTCGATGAACTTCCTGATGTGGTTCGGTAATACAACGATCGTCCTGATGGCCGGTATCATGGGTATTGACCAGAGCCTGTTTGAGTCCGCAGAGATCGACGGTGCCGGTTCGCTCCATGTATTCTTTGACATTACGCTGCCGCTGCTGATGCCGATCCTGTCATACGCACTGATCACATCACTGATCGGCGGTATCCAGATGTTCGATGTTCCGCAGGTCATCACAGCCGGTAAAGGTACGCCGAATATGGCAAATACCACCGTGATCATGATGCTGAACAACTTCCTGTCCATATCCAAGAACTACGGTATGGCAGGAGCACTGTCCGTACTGCTGTTCATCATTACCGGTATTCTGAGCATGTTTGTCTACCGCCAGATGGCAAAGCAGTATAAGCGCTAGGAGGACATATGAGCAAAAAGAATAAAAAAGCCCGGATCCAGCTGATCCTGCTGCGTACACTCGCTTATGCATTTATCCTTCTGCTGTGCGCAATGTGTCTGTTCTTCTTTGTCATGCTGATCCTGATGTCTTCGAGATCGAATTCACAGCTGCAGGGAGCCTTCAGTATCTCCTGGGGCGGTCATTTCCTGCAGAATCTGCGCAATGCCTGGACAGACGCATCGATCAACATTCCGCGCGGTATGATCAACAGTCTGATCGTCGCCCTGTCATCAGCACTGCTGACCACATACTTCTCAGCCCTGACGGCATATGCGATCCATGTGTATGACTTCAAACTGAAGAACGCGATATTCACATTCATCATGGCGATCATGATGATCCCGTCACAGGTATCCGCAGTCGGCTTCATTCAGCTGGCATATAAGTTCGGTCTGACCAACAAGCTCTGGCTGCTGATCGTCCCGAGCATTGCGGCACCGGTCGTCTTCTTCTACATGAAGCAGTATCTGGAAAGTGTACTGCCCATGGAAATGGTAGAGGCGGCCCGTATCGACGGTACCAGTGAGTTCAGGATCTTCAATGACATCGTGCTTCCGATCATGAAACCTGCAGTAGCTGTACAGATGATCTTCTCCTTTGTCGGTTCCTGGAACAACTACTTCATGCCTTCACTGCTGCTGACCAAGGCAGAGTACAAGACGGTACCGATCATGATCGCACAGCTGCGTTCGGCGGATTACTCCAAGTTTGATATGGGCAAGGTCTTCATGTTCATTCTGCTGGCGATCCTGCCGGTCATGGTCGTATATTCGCTCCTGTCAAAATCCATTATCAAGGGTGTAACTTCAGGAAGTGTCAAAGGATAAGGGAGAAAGCATATGTCTGATGTTAAACTTGTAAATATTAAAAAGATCTATCCGGTAACAGAACCCAAAAAGAAAAGAAGTCTCTTCGGCAAGAAGGATGAAGAGCCGGTACGCCGCAGAGGTATGAATCTGCAGTTAACGGCTGAAGGTGTTGTTGCCGTACAGAGCTTCAATCTGGATATTGCCGATAAGGAGTTCATCGTCCTGGTCGGTCCTTCCGGCTGCGGTAAGTCTACAACACTGCGTATGATCGCCGGTCTTGAGGAGATCTCTTCCGGTGAACTGTATATCGACGGTGAACTGGTCAACGACGTAGCACCGAAGGACAGAGATATCGCCATGGTCTTCCAGAACTATGCACTGTATCCGCATATGACCGTATATGACAATATGGCATACTCACTGAAGATCCAGAAGACACCGAAGGCTGAGATCGACCGCAAGGTGCGTGAAGCAGCCGAGATCCTGGATATCACACAGTATCTGGAGAGAAAACCGAAGGCACTCTCCGGCGGTCAGAGACAGCGTGTAGCGATCGGTCGTGCTATCGTCAGAGACCCGAAAGTCCTGCTGATGGATGAACCGTTATCCAACCTGGATGCCAAACTGAGAAACCAGATGCGTGCGGAGATCATCAAACTCAGAGAACGTATCAATACAACATTTATCTATGTTACACATGACCAGACCGAAGCGATGACACTCGGTGACCGTATCGTTGTCATGAAGGATGGATACATCCAGCAGATCGGTACGCCGCAGGAAGTCTTCGATCATCCGGCAAACCTGTTTGTTGCAGGCTTCATCGGCACCCCGCAGATGAACTTCTTCGACGGGGAGCTGAAGATCATTGATGGTGATTATCACGTGGTTACGGACGGTATCTGTGTACGTCTCGCCGATGAGAAGCAGAGCCGGCTGAAGGCGAAGGATGTACCGGAGCAGAGTGTGACGCTCGGTGTACGCCCTGAACATCTGTCCATGGCAGATGATGGTATCGAAGGTACCGTAGATGTCTCGGAACGTATGGGATCATCCAGCCACCTGCATATGACCGTAAACGGCAAAGATATGATCGTGATCGTACCTACGGAAGGGGACAGCCCTGACTACCGCGGAAAGACCGTACACCTTCGCTTTGACGGCAAAGCAGCACATGTCTTCTCCAAGGAAGATCAGAAGAATCTGGAATACTAAGTACCTCTCTGTGTGTCTGGAGCACACGGAAAACTGCCGGTTTGAAACCGACAGTTTTTTCTGTTGTACTGGCTGTGATGATTCCGTTATTGGTATGCTCAGGCACATGCCTAAGGATCAGAAAGACATGTCTTTCTTCAGGTATATGCCAGGAATCAGTGACTCTTCATATCAAACAGAGTCACACTCTCTCCTCTATACTTACCAGATACAACGGATACAAATATGTAATAAAGTCATTTATCTTTTGATTGTTTTATGTAATAATAGTTTTGCTCATGGGGTATTGGCGCAGCTGGGAGCGCGCATCGCTGGCAGCGATGAGGTCACGGGTTCGAGCCCCGTATGCTCCACCATGTGTGTATAAGCCTGTCTATGACAGGCTTTTTGCATGGTGTCGCAGATGGTGCTCCACCATTAGTATAATAGTCCGTCATAGACGGACTTTTGTTCGTCCTAGTGGACAGTTGAGCACAAGAAGGAAGGGAAAAGAGGCAGAGAGTAAAGTGTGCGAAACAGAAAAACCACCTGCTAGGC
>CADBMY010000171.1 GCA_902795905.1 uncultured Erysipelotrichaceae bacterium | reverse complement strand
TTATATGAGAATGTGAAGAAAGAAAGTGAGGAAACCGGTGAATGATCGGACTGATGCTTACATATATCGGAAAGTATAAGAAAGATGCATTGCTTACACCGCTGTTTACAGCCGGAGAAGTGCTGATGGAAACACTTCTGCCGTACATCATTGCGTCTTTGATCGACGAGGGGATCACCCCCGGAAACATGTCTGCGGTATACAAATACGGCGGTATCATGCTTGTCTTTGCGTTTATCTCGCTGTTCTGCGGCATCAGTGCCGGACGTCACAGCGCGGTAGCGTCAACAGGCTTTGCGGCAAATCTGCGCCAGGCCGTGTATGAGAAGACACAGACATTCTCGTTTGCCAATATCGACAAGTTCTCTACGGCAGGTCTCGTAACGAGAATGACCACGGATGTGACAAGTATCCAGAATGCCTTCTCGATGATGATCAGGATCGCTGTCAGAACACCGCTGATGCTGGTGATGGCGATCATCATGTGTGTACGGATCAGTCCCAGCCTGTCGATGATCTTTGTCGTGGCTCTGGTCTATCTGGCCATTGCCCTGATCTTTATTCATTCGAGGGTCATGAAGCTGTTCAAGGTCGTCTTTGAAAAGTACGATGACCTGAATGCCAGCGTACAGGAGAATGTTACAGGTATCCGTGTTGTCAAGGCATATGTACGTGAAGACCATGAGAGTGCCAAGTTTACACGTGCTGCCGAGGCGCTGAAGAACATGTTTGTCAAGGCGGAGTCGATCATCGCCCTGAACCAGCCGATCATGAATATTGCTGTATACGGATGTATTATTGCGATCTCCTGGTTCGGTGCCAGACAGGTCGTCGGCAGTCAGATCACGACCGGCAACCTGACGTCCATGTTCTCCTATGTCATGCAGATACTGATGAGTCTGATGATGCTGTCAATGATCTTCGTCATGATCAGTATGTCACAGGCAGCTGCCGGCAGGATCAACGAAGTACTGAAGGAAGTACCGGATATCCGTGACCCCGAAGACCCGGTAACGGAAGTAGAGAGCGGTCAGATCGACTTCAACCATGTGGACTTTGCCTACAAGGCAGATGCCGCAGAGAGTACCCTGAAGGATATCGACCTGCATATCCACTCCGGTGAGAATATCGGTATTATCGGCGGCACCGGTTCCGGCAAGACAACACTGGTATCGCTGATCTCCCGTCTGTATGATGTCAAGAGCGGATCCGTGGAAGTCGGCGGTCACGATGTGCGCAGCTATGATACAGAGACGCTCAGAAACAAGGTGGCGGTCGTTCTGCAGAAGAATGAACTGTTCTCCGGAACCGTCAGATCCAACCTGCAGTGGGGCAAGGAAGACGCTACCGATGAGGAGTGCTGGAATGCTCTGCGCAGTGCCTGTGCCGATGAATTCATCGAGAAGGACCCGGCGGGTCTGGACGCTGTTGTGGAGCAGGGAGGTACGAACTTCTCCGGCGGTCAGAAACAGAGACTCTGTATTGCCAGAGCTCTGCTGAAGGATCCCAAAGTACTGATCCTTGATGACTCCACCAGTGCCGTAGATACCGCTACCGATGCCAAGATCCAGAAGGCCTTTGCCCAGAAGATCCCCGGGACGACCAAGCTGATCATTGCCCAGAGGATCTCCAGTATCCAGAGTGCCGACCGTATCATCGTTATGGATAACGGTACGATCAACGGCTTTGATACACATGAGAATCTGATCAAGAATAATGAGATCTATAAAGAGATCTATGAGACACAGGTGAAAGGAGGCGGTGACTTTGACCAGGCAAAATAACAGAGGACCCGGAAGAGGACCCGGACGCGGCGGCATGCGCGGTATGCCCATGCAGAAGATGAACAAGGAACAGGCCGGAACCCTGATGCGTGTGCTGAAGTACATGATGAAGTACTACAAGTGGCATTATCTGCTGGTGCTTGTATGTATTGCGGTCACCGTATATACACAGCTGCAGTCAACACTGTTCTCGAGAACACTGATCGATCAGTATATCCTGCCGCTGCTTGGACAGACAACACCGGACTACGGTCCGCTGGCCTCAAGACTGGTTTCCCTGGCAGCAGTGCTGAGTATCGGTGTACTGGCAAGTTATCTTTCCCAGCGCATCATGGTCGTGGTCGGGCAGGGAACCATGGCGAAAATGCGTGTAGACCTGTTTACTCACATGGAGACACTGCCGATCAAGTACTTTGATACACACAGTCACGGTGATATCATGTCGGTCTATACGAACGATATCGATACATTAAGGCAGCTGATCGGACAGACGATTCCGAATCTGTTTAATTCTGCAATTACGATCGTATCTACATTTATTTCGATGGTCGTTCTCAGTTTCCCGCTGACGATCCTGTCTGTTGCCATGGTCGGCGTTACGCTGTTTGTATCACGTAAACTGGCCGGCAAGTCGAGAGATTTCTTCATTGCTCAGCAGAGAGATCTTGGTACTGTTAACGGCTATATCGAAGAGATGGTCAGCGGACAGAAGGTCATCAAGGTCTTCTGTCATGAAGACAAGGCAATCGAAGAGTTTACCGAACTGAACGATAAACTCAGAGAGAGCGGTATGAATGCCAACAAATTTGCGAATATCATGATGCCTGTTAACGGCAATATCGGCAATATCTCGTATGTACTGGTGGCTGTAGCAGGCTCGGCAATTGCCATAAACATGAACTGGGGACTGACTCTGGGTACGATCGTGACCTTCCTGAGTCTGAACAGAAACTTCTCAAGACCCATCTCTCAGATCAGTATGCAGATGAATACGATCGTCATGGCCATGGCCGGTGCCGGACGTGTCTTTGCGATGCTGGATGAGAAGTCTGAGGAAGATAATGGTTATGTCGAACTGGTCAACGTTAAGGAAGAGAACGGTGAACTGGTTGAAACGAAAGAACGTACAGGTCTCTGGGCATGGAGACATCCGCACAAGGCAGACGGTACGGTCACATATCAGAAGCTGCAGGGCAGAGTAACGATGGATATGGTCGACTTCGGCTATACCGAGGACAGACTGGTGCTGCAGGATATCGTACTGTATGCGGAACCCGGGCAGAAGATCGCCTTTGTCGGCTCCACCGGTGCCGGCAAGACAACGATCACCAACCTGATCAACCGTTTCTACGATATCGCTGACGGTAAGATCCGCTATGATGACATCAATGTAAATAAGATCAAGAAGCCTGATCTGCGCAGATCTCTGGGCATGGTCCTGCAGGATACGCATCTGTTTACAGGTACGGTCATGGA
>CADBMY010000170.1 GCA_902795905.1 uncultured Erysipelotrichaceae bacterium | reverse complement strand
TTGATCTGGTAGAACGATCCCGAAGATAAGCGGAAGGTATGGCCAAGCAGTGTATCCTCAAGATATCCGTTTCCGTACAGTACGATGTTCTTACTGCCGAGGATCATGCTTGTATAGCGGCTGTTGATATTCTGCACGATGGATACGATTCCCGGGTGTGCTTCTCTGAGCAGATGAATGAAAGTTTTCTTCTTCGGGAATGTTTCCGTACCGGTGACCAGTGTTACCAGTGCTTTTGTATGATCATGATTGGTGCGCACCTGTACATGGCGCAGTACTCCCTGCATCTTCTTCTCGTCAAAGACCGGAATATGCAGTTTCTCTGCCAGTTCCTTTACGGTCAGGAAGATACTGTTTGTCAGTTCGGGAAGCAGCTGACAGTCCTTTACAGGAATGATACGGTGTGTACTGACCGCATAGTTGCCCATACGTATACTGCCGTCTCTGCCCTCTTCAAACGAGATCTGCGCCTTGTTCCGGTAGCGGTATTCGGAATCACTGCCGACGATCTTCTCCGGGGTGCCAAGACCCGCAAAAAGCTTTCTGACTTCTTCTTCCTTCTTTGCCAGCTGTCTTTCATAAGCCATACCCTGGTAAGTACAGCCTCCGCATTTCTCACTTACAACACACTTTTTCATTTGAGTTTATCATCCTGTTACTGCTGTTCTTTGTCAAGTTCCCGGTGTTTTCGTTTATACTGTATGGTGCACATAAGCGTGAAGGAGACCGCCATGACACTGAAGAATGAGCTTCTGTACAGATTCACAAGACAGCCCGGTATCTGTTTCGGAGAAAACGAACTGGCTTCTGTATGCGGTGTATCACCGGCAGAGATCAGGCAGGCAGTCAGTGAACTGCAGCAGGACGGCTATGATATTCAAAGCGGGGCAGCCGGTTACTGCCTGATGAATACAGACGATCTGCGGGCAGATATGATCATGGCTCTGTCCGGTGATCTTCAGGCTCCTGTATACGTCTTTGACGAGATCGACTCGACCAATAACTATGCCAGGGTACTGGCTGGGCAGAATGCCGAACACGGTACACTCGTCTGTGCCGATCATCAGACAGCCGGAAGAGGCAGACAGGGACATACGTTCTATTCACCGAAACATGACGGTCTGTACTTCTCCCTGATCATTCATCCGCAGAAACAGGATCTGATCTTCCGCATCACGCCGGCAGCTGCTGTATCTGCTGTTGAAGCAATCGAGGAGATCACCGGCATCCATCCCGAGATCAAATGGGTAAACGATCTGTTTATCGAAAAGAAGAAAGTTGCCGGTATTCTGACCGAAGCCGTAAATGACCGTACAGACGGTACGGTCAAGGCTGTCGTCATCGGTATCGGCATCAACATCCGCAATGTAGCCTTCCCGGAAGAGATCAGAAATACAGCCGGTTCTCTCGGTATTGAGAATATCTCAAGGTCCGCACTGGCCGCATCCCTGCGCAGACATCTGCTGTATCATACCGCACATCTTGATGATCCTGCCCTGATGGATCTCTACCGCAGAGATTCAGCTGTTCTTGGCAGAGAGATCACGTATACGATGAACAATGAAGTGTATACAGGTACGGCAGAGGCGATCAACGATGAGGGCAATATCGTCATTAAAAAACCTGACGGCAGTACACTGATCCTGCAGTCAGGTGAGATATCGATCAAAAACTGGTAAGAGATCTTCGGATCTCTTTTTATTCACCGTCAAATAACGGTGTACTGAAGTATCTTTCGGCAGTATCGGGCAGGATCGTGACAACTGTCTTTCCTTCCCCGAGCTTTTTTGCCAGCTTCATCGCTGCAGCTACATTCGTACCGCTGGTGATGCCGCACATCAGGCCTTCTTCCCTTGCCAGTCTGCGGGCTGCCGACAGTGCCTCTTCATCCGTGATGATACAGACATGATCATAGATGTTCGTATCCAGGATATCCGGGATGATGCCGTCTCCGATTCCCATCTGGATGTGGGAACCGATCTTTCCGCCTGAAAGGATCGCCGCATTCTCCGGTTCTGCCGCCCAGATCTCCACACCGGGGTATTTCTCCCTCAGCACCTGTCCGATGCCGGTCAGGGTACCGCCGGTACCGATACCGCTGCAGAAGCCATGGATCTCCTTATCTGCCTGTTCAAGGATCTCCCGGGCTGTATTCTCTCTGTGGGCAAGCGTATTGTACGGATTGACAAACTGCTGCGGCACGAAGACATGCGGATCTTCTTCCTTCATCTTCAACGCGGTATGAAGACATTCTTCGATACACTTGCCGATATCACCTTCATCATGGACAAGGATGACCTCGGCGCCGTAGTGACGCACCAGCTTGCGTCTTTCCTCACTGACCGAATCCGGCATCACGATCACCGTCCGGTAGCCCTTTACGGCTCCGACAAGGGCGAGACCGATACCCTGATTGCCGCTGGTCGGTTCTACGATCACAGAGTGTCTGTCGAGAAGTCCTTCGCTTTCCGCATGTTCGATCATATTCAGTGCTGTACGGGTCTTGATCGAGCCGCCGACATTCAGTGCTTCTACCTTGACCAGGATCTCTGCCGAACCCGGTTCCTGCATACGATTCAGTCTTACCAGCGGCGTATGCCCCACTGCTTCAAGTATGTTACTGCAGATCATGGAATCCTCCTGTTCAGATGATCACACTCTCTCCTGCCGAGAGATAGTGAAGATCTGTCATGATTGTGTTCATATATTCGTATTGTACCCTGCCGGTACAGTGGCATGTATAGTATACCGCATTCAGAGCCTGAAGTTTCTCTGCTGTTATGCGCAGATCTTCTTCCGAGGCATCGGTCAGGTGAAAGCCGCCGATCAGGATATCCGGACGGAAGCTTTCGGCGATGGCGGTAATGCCCTTGTGCGAGCAGCCGCTGAAAAGGATCTTCCTGCCCTCTTCTTCGATCATCAGATACTGTTCGTGGCGGAAGTCATCACGCTGACGTATACCGTCTCTCTCCGTGTACATCGCTGCCCCGGCGGGCTCACCCGCAACATACGACGCATCATAGACCGTCATGCCTGGCATGATCTCTGTCTTTTCCTGTACATAGATGATATTTCCGGCATCGGCCAGTGAGGGATCAAGACCGTTGAACCTGCCGTGTGTATTGTAATGCGGTTCAAACGCATATCTGCTTGCGTATACGGGGATCTGCGGATAAAGACGCATCAGTGTGCAGAGACCGCCGCCATGATCATAGTGACCATGGGACAGCACTGCCGCATCCGTATATGCAGGATCGATCTTCAGCTTCTCTGCATTGCGCAGAAACAGATCGCTCTGTCCGCTGTCAAACAGTATATGTCTGCCTCTGC
>CADBMY010000169.1 GCA_902795905.1 uncultured Erysipelotrichaceae bacterium | reverse complement strand
GAACCGAGATGAAGGCGAAGCTCCTGCGCCAGGACATTGACTGCAGGATTGGTCAGAATATTGACCAGTACTACATATAAAAGTATATCTCTTTTATGAAGACCGAGAAAGAAAGCTGCCGTGACTTCGATCAGGATCGTAGAAAGAAGTGCGGCTGTTAATGCATACAGAAATGTCATATCAGTCTTTCATCACCCTCACCGGGATGAGGAGAAGGACAAGAGAGATCAGTGATCCCGCACAGCCCAGCAGTCTGGCATCGGAAACCGGTATTAATGCGGATACGTAGGGCAGAATACCGATAAACAGGCCAAAGGTAAGGATACCGAAGGCAAGTCCGGGAAGATCCGGCATGGCTTTTTTCAGAGTATACAGAGTGATCGGCATCGTCATGTTGAAGAAGAACAGACCAAGAATACCGAAGATGGCATGATTGCCGAGAAGAAAGCATACAGCTGCCGATACCAGGGAGATACATACCGTCTTTTGAGCACCGAGAGAAGCGGACAGGAAACCGCCCGCGGTCTTGCCGGAAGCGACAGCACAGACGGCCAGAAATGACATCATCAGTGTATTCTTCCACGGCCAGGACATGGCCAGACCCACATACGAACGGAGCACAACAACAGTGAAACACAGGCATGTGATGAGAATGACCCGACTGTGCATAGGCATTGAGGTAAATGACAGGGGATTGGTGCGTATGATCCACATTAATAAGATCGAAAGCAGTAACAGGATGACCATCACGGCGATACCGGAATAGAGCGATCCCTGTTTACCGAGGATCGTACCGGCAAACAGGCCGAGAGCACCAGGCGCCACGAATGTGCCAAGCCCTCTGCCTTTCGCCGACAGACTGTCATCCTCACGAATCGTGATCATACCGCCGCCGACATGGAACAGGGCATTGCCAAGCCCGAGAAGCCAGAGACAGGTATAACAGCCAAAGATCGTAAAGATAATGCCCAGGCAGGTGATGATCAGCGCCGGATACAGCTTGTTCAGGCCTGCTTTGTCCGTCATCCTGTCGGCGATGACTCCTAACGGCATCTGCAGCGCAAAAGCACAGAAGTTATAGATCAGATAGATGTTCAGGGGATGCACGGAAGGAGAGATGTAGCGGCCGTATACAGCCAGAGCACAGAGAAAATCAACACCGGCATGCTGGAGTGATAGGATACCAATGATCGCTTTACGATTATCCATATGATTCATTATCAATATTATAACTTGAATCTTAATAATTTAATCTTCTTTTATTTTGACCACCGGTCAAATATATACTATACTGTGTACAGGAGGACAGAAAAATGGATGTAACCAGAACGTATGTCTTGAAAAATGAATCAGTTCAGACGCTTGCCTATGCATTGGCAGAATATCTTGATGTCGAAAAGAATATGATCACGCAGACGATGCGTACCAGAAACGGTTATACCGTGCAGTGCAAGGGAGATGCGACAGCCGAATGGACAAAGTATCTCGGCATGGATGCGGCTCTGTCCGTTCAGCTGATCCAGAACGGTGATGAACTGCAGGTCAGCATTGGTACGGAAAAGTGGGCTGAGAAGCTCGGTATTGCGGCTGTTGGTTCGATCTTCTTCCAGCCGTTAATGATCACTGCCGGTATCGGTGCTCTGCGTCAGGCTGCTCTGCCGCAGCAGATCTATAACTTTATTGAGGAGTATCTTGGTGAACAGCCGATCCGCAATGTTGAAAAAACAGTCCCTGTACAGGAACTGAATGAAGTCGTATGTCCGCACTGCGGTACTGCCAACAGAGTCGGTGCCGTCTTCTGCAAGGCCTGCGGCGCAAAGCTGGAGAAGGAAGAGATCCTGTGCCCTGACTGCGGCGGTCCGCTGGATGGGGATGAGGCTTTCTGCCCTTACTGCGGCAAACCTCTGAAGAACCAGTAAAGCTTTGTACAAAGAAGTACAGCCAGCGTAATCAATGATATAAACTGTGTGATCTTCTGTAAACGTGTTCCTGTATAGGAGACCGTGATCACACGGTTTTTATTATCTTCG
>CADBMY010000168.1 GCA_902795905.1 uncultured Erysipelotrichaceae bacterium | reverse complement strand
CAGCTGTACATTGTGCTCATCCCAGAGTCTCTGCGCATAGGTCGGGTAGTAACCGCGGCACTGTACATCGGAGCAGTACAGGAGCTTTCTCTCCCAGGAGTGACGGTTTTCCAGCACATCGGCAGGATCACAGGTCGCAGGATATGTCGCAACACCGCAGATCATACAGCCGATCATGTTGGAAGGATCGATCGCATGTCCGATCTGAACAGCCTTGGCACTGGCAACGAACTGATGGTGGAGCTGCTGGTATCTGCTCTGGTAGATCTTATCGGCATCTCCGCCTTCGGGTACCTGTACAAAGCTGACGGTATTATTGATCTCGTTGAAGGTCAGCCAGTAGTGTACAAGACCTTTGTATTCAGTGAAACATGTAGTCGCAAATCTGGTATAGAATTCGATCAGCTGACGGTTGTCCCAGCCGCCGTAGTGCTCTTCAAGATAGAGCGGTGTATCAAAGTGCCAGATCGTGACCAGGGGTTCAATGTCATACTTGCGCAGTTCTTCAAAGACTTTGCGGTAGTGTTCGACACCGGCTTTATTCGGTTCTTTCTCATCACCGCGGGGGAACAGACGTGACCAGGAGATCGACATTCTGTAGGTCTTGAAGCCCATTTCCGCAAACAGTGCGATATCTTCCTTGTATCTGTGGTATTCATCTACACCTTTATGGTTGGGATAGTAATAATTATCAAGGACTGCGTAGCGGGCACCTTCGGGAAGCGTCTGTCCGCGGCTGAGCGTACCGGGATTGCCGTCCTTATCAATGTAAGTAACAAGACGAGGCGTATTGACGGTACCGCCGGTCGTAACATCAGTCATTGCCGGTCCTCTGCCGTCTTCGTTCCATGCGCCTTCTACCTGATTGGCAGCAGTGGCGCCGCCCCACAGGAAATCTTTGGGAAAATGACTCATATTGCACCTTCTTTCTGAGTCCATTATGACATACGGCGCAGCGGGACGCATATCATCTTCATGCTCAATTCGGCAGGTTTTGTGTCATACTGAGAATATCGGAGGTAATATCATGGCTGTTGAATCCAAGTATTATATTCATGATTCTGACCAGGCAGCACTGCAGGCTCTGCAGTCCATACCCGGATTTACAAGTCTTCTGAAGACGTTCCTGAAGGAATGGAATGAACGGCAGGCAAAACTCAGAAACCTGTCTTCTTATATCCGTATCGGTGATGATCAGCTTCCCAGATATAAGGAAATGCTGGTACCGATCTGTGAGAAACTCGGTATCGAAGTACCGGAACTGTATCTGATGCTTGATGTAAGACCCAATGCCTTTACATCCGGAGAGACAGATCCGTTTATCGTGATCACCTCCGGACTGCTGGATACGATGCCGGAAGAACTGATTCCGACGATCCTGGCGCATGAGTGCGGTCATATTGCCTGCCATCATGTACTGTACAGGACGATGGGCGGCATTCTGATCGGCGGTACGGCCGGCTCGGTAGCCAGTCTGCCTTTCGGCAATCTGCTCACGATCCCGCTGCAGGTGGCTTTCTTCTACTGGATGCGCTGCAGTGAGTACTCCGCCGACAGAGCCGCAGTGATCTGTGACGGAACTGCAGACAAGATGATCGAAGTATGCATGCGTCTTGCCGGCTTTAACAAGAATATTCAGGATACGCCCAGCAGGAAAGCTTTCATGGCACAGGCAGAGGAATACCGGAAGATCACTTCCGATTCCAAGTGGGATAAGACACTGGAATTCTATCTTCTCAGCGGTGCCTCCCATCCGTTCATGGCTGTCAGGGCTCTCGAATGTCAGGAGTGGGCGGATTCCGAGAAGTTCAGGAAGATCATGGATGGTTCTTACCTTGAGGAAGAGATCCCTGTAACAGAACCGGATGTCCTGCGTTTTGCGGATGAGAAGATCTGTCCGAAATGCGGCAGAGCAAACAGAGCAGAGGCAGTGTTCTGCAGAGACTGCGGCGCCAGACTGCAGGAGATTGAGACTGTCTGTCCTGACTGCGGCGGTATGCTGGAAGGTGATGAGGTATTCTGCCCGATGTGCGGACGGAAGCTGAAATAAGTAGGTGCACGGCATAGACAGAAAAGTCGTCAATCTTTTATGATATATATCAAAGAGGGTAAGAAATATGGATGAAGAACGTTTTGATTTAAAGACCAAGATCCTCGCAGGTGTAGTGATCGGACTGATCCTGCTGCTTTGTGCATTCGGCTTGTACATCTGGTTATCCGGAGGCAGTAAGGTCAAGGTCCCGAACTTTGCCGGACAGACAAAGGAACAGGTACAGACATGGGCAAAGGACAACAAGATCTCTGATAAAAAAGTCGAGTTCAAGTATGAGTACGATGACAGAGTACCGGTGGATGTTGTTATTGCACAGGATCCGAAAGCCGGCAAGAAACTGAAGAAGAATACACTTGTGATCACACTTTCTCAGGGTGCTGATCCGGAGTCTGAGATAGAACTTCCGACATTGGCCAATCTTACCAGAGAGGAAGCGGAAGCGTGGTTCAATGACAACGGGTTTACCAATGTTGTCTACGAGACGCTCGAGAGCAGCCTGCCTGACGGAACCGTGATCTCGGTCACACCGGCAGAGGGACAGAGTGTCAAGCGCTCGGCATCTGTTACAGTCGTTATCGCTTCCAATAAGACAGCGGGCACACCGCAGCCTGTGGGCAATACCGACGGTACAGTTCCCGACTTCTCTACTTATACAAGACAGGATGTTGCCAACTGGGGTGCCAACAACGGTGTCAAGGTGATCTTTAACGAGGAAGCCAGTAATAAAGCTCCTAAGGGCGGGGTCGTCAGACAGAATCCGGCAGCGGGTACACCGATCAGTGCCGGCGGTACGGTCACGGTTTCGATCAGCGGCGGTCCTCCTGTGACTCTTGTCAGTCAGGTCGGCAAAACCAAGGCTGATGCGGATAAGTGGACGACAGAGAATAATCTGAAGCCTGTCTATATTGAGGTCTACGGCAACCAGCCGAAGGGCTCGATAGAATATATGCTGCCGGCACAGGGAATCGTCTGGGAAACAGCAGAGATCCAGTATGGTGTATCTGTAGGACAGCCTGTGATCAAGAACTTTACCGATCTTACCGAAGATGAAGCGAATGCATTCTTTGCGGAACTGAATGCCGCATACAGTGCTACTGCCAAGATCAACTATGTAAAGACATATAAGGACTACGGCAAGCCTGTCGGTACCGTCCTGACACAGAATCTGAACGGTACGGCACAGTATGAGACAAAATCTGCGAGCCCCGGAAGTACCGTGGAACTGCTTATCTCCAGCGGTATTACGGTTCCGAGTTATGAGGGTGTTACAGAAGCAGAGTTCCTGAATGCGCTGAATACACTCGGTGTTACTCCGGGTACCAGAAGTGAAGATTATTCCGATACGGTTCCGGCCGGATGCATCATCTGGAATGAAAGCGGTCCTACCAACAGTACAGCACCTGTCAACTATACGGTATCCCTTGGTTCCATGTATGCGACCGAGGCACCGGCAGAAGAAGGTACACAGGGATAACGGTCCTGTATACAGTACGTGAACAGCCTCCTCATATTGAGGAGGTTTTCATTTTATCCGGAAGGGAATCGGCAGGTATTCTGCAAATATGAAAAGCGGGAGGTGAGAATATGCGCTGTCCGCGATGCGGGAATACCGACAGACAATGGTTTTATAAGGGCAGCAGGGGCTGGTACTGCCGCCGGTGCATACATTTCGGCAGGGCGCTCCTGCAGGAAGAATCAGAGCCTGTATCACTGCAGGAGGTACAGGCAGGGGCAGAGGAGTATATGCTGAAATATCCGCTCACAGAGGCCCAGAAACGCGTCTCAGAGGCATGTCTGGCAAAGGTCCGGAGTACGGATGTGCTTTTGCAGTGTGTCTGCGGTGCCGGGAAAACGGAAATGGTCATCGAGACGATTGCGGCGATGCTGAAGGAAAGGAAAAAAGTATGTTTTGCGATCTCCCGCAGGCAGGTGGTGCTGGAGCTTTCTGCCAGACTTTCAGGCATATTCGCAAGATCACGGGTCGTACCGGTCTGCCAGGGATATACGACGGTTACAGACGGTGATCTGATCGTCTGCACGACCCAT
>CADBMY010000167.1 GCA_902795905.1 uncultured Erysipelotrichaceae bacterium | reverse complement strand
ATAATGCCTGTATACAATGCCGAAAAGTATCTGAGGACAAGTATTGATTCTGTTTTGGCGCAGACATACAGCGATTGGGAACTGATCCTGGTTGATGACGGATCCGGCGATACTTCCGGTGAGATATGCGAAAGCTATGCTCAGAAAGATAAAAGGATCAGATATATCCGGCAGGAAAACGGCGGTCCGGCCAAAGCTGTGCATACAGGTCTGTGCAATGCCGGGATGCCCTGGATCATGTTTCTGGACGCAGATGACTGGTATGACGCAAAGGCAGTTGAAGCGGCAGTCTCACTGGTGGAAGAAGATCAGTCTGACTGTGCCGAGACGGGATATCGGAAAGTCAGAGAAGACGGGAGTGTAATTGATACACCTCTGATTCTGACAAGATCGGTCATGACGCGGGATGAGATCCTTTCAAAAGTGCTGATACCGTTCTATGAGAAAGATGCCAATATCTATAAGTATTGGAGTTCCGCAAGATGGAATAAGATCTTCCGGCGTGATCTTTTACTTAAGACATATGATGATATTTCTGAGATGACACGGATCGGCGAAGATCTGGAAATGAATCTGGGCTATCTTCACTATGCACAGAAGATCTCTGTTGGAGAAGGCATATACTACAATTACAGGGTTCTGGAAAAGTCGCTGGCACATGGCTATGATCCCGACCTGGATGTTCGTGTCTCCGCGCTGACAGAGACGATTGCCGATCTCGCAGAGAGACAGGGATATACATTTAAAGCCAGAGATGTGATGGAAGATGACCGCACTTCCGGTCTGATCTATGATCTTCTGGAAACGAAAAATCTTCCGCTTAATGAAAAACGGAAGATTGCGTATAAACTGATCAGCAGGTTTCATGACCGCAGAAAGATCCTGAAACTGCTTGTGTATCTGCCTTTTCCGGGCAAGACGTTTCTGCAGAAGCTGTATCGAAAGATACGCGGTTAGTTTTCACCGAAGAGGTCTCTTGTGTAGACCTTTTCTTTTACGTCTTCCAGTTCAGGACTCATGCGGTTGCACAGGATCACGTCCGAACGTCTTTTGAATTCTTCGAGATCCCGGACAACTTCGGAACGGAAGAATTCATCTTCCTTCAGTGCCGGTTCGTACAGGATCACGGGGATACCCTTGGCCTTGATCCGCTTCATGACACCCTGGATCGAAGAAGAACGGAAGTTGTCACTGTTGGACTTCATGACCAGTCTGTAAACACCGACGGTCCCGGGATTCTTTCTGATCACCATATCAGCGATATGGTCTTTTCTCGTGCGGTTGGAGTCAACGATCGCCCGAATCAGAGTTTCCGGTACATCCTGGTAGTTCGCCAGCAGCTGCTTGGTATCCTTGGGCAGGCAGTAGCCGCCGTAGCCGAAGGACGGATTGTTGTAGTGGTCACCGATACGGGGATCCAGGCATACGCCCTTGATGATCTCACGCGTATTCAGATTTCTGACTTCGGCATAGGTATCCAGTTCGTTGAAGTAGGCTACACGCAGAGCCAGGAATGTATTCGCAAAGAGCTTGATCGCTTCTGCTTCCGTGGATCCGGTCAGCAGAACTTCGACATTTTCTTTCAGAGCTGCTTCCTTCAGCAGTCCGGCAAAGATCTTTCCTTCTTCGCTATGACTGCCGACAACGATGCGGGAAGGATACAGATTGTCATAGAGAGCTTTTCCTTCACGCAGGAATTCCGGTGAGAAGATGATCTTATCGGTATTGTACTTTCTGCGGATCTCTTCGGTATAACCGACAGGAATCGTTGACTTAATGATCATGACAGCTTCCGGAGCATATTTCAGCACCAGTTCAATGACATTCTCCACACTTCCGGTGTCGAAGTAATTCTTATCAGGATCATAGTTTGTCGGTGTAGCAATAATGACATATTCAGCCCCGGCAAAAGCAGTTTCGGGGTTATCAGATACATGCAGATCCAGTTTTTTATCACGCAGATACTCTTCGATTTCCCGGTCAACGATCGGTGATTTTCTCTCTGCGATCATCTGCAGTCTTTCCTTACTGATATCATATGCGGTAACGGTATGTCTCTGGGCCAGAAGAATCGCGTTGGACAGTCCGACATAACCGACACCTGCTACTGTAATCTTCATTTGTATTCTCCTTTTCAGTCCTCAATATTATAACTTAAATGTACATACCTGCAAAATCTTATCTATGGTAGAATAGTATAGGTTGTATATATGAACTATTTGACCAGATTTGCCCGCAGATATCGTGAGTTCAGCATTTTCCTGCTGGATGCCTTTTGTATACTCCTGGCATACCTGTTAGGTTATATCTTCCGTTTTATCGATAATCCAGGTGAAGCTGCCAGGT
>CADBMY010000166.1 GCA_902795905.1 uncultured Erysipelotrichaceae bacterium | reverse complement strand
CCGGAAGTACTCTGAGGGCTGCGGTAATTAGGCGCGGGTTTGTATACCAGTTTCATCTTTCCTTCCCTCCTACTTCTTCGCCATCAGAGACATATATCTCTTTGCTCTGCGGATGCCTTCCGTTACGTCGATCTTACTCGGACATACATATGTGCACATTCCGCATTCGATACAGCTCATGACATCCAGTTTCTTCAGGGCATCGATATTCTTAACTTTTTCCATTGCGTTGATGCGTACAGGCTGCAGTCCGCTCGGGCAGGATTCTGTACACTTGCCGCAGCGCAGACACTTGACCGTCTCGGGATCTTTCTTGACGAAGATCGTGAGACCGTTGCTTGCAGGACCGATCACAAACTGATCATTCGGGATCGAAGAACCCATCATCGGACCGCCGGCACAGATAATGCACTCATCTGAAAGATAACCGCCGCAGGCTGCGACAACATCGTGGGCAACCATACCGATCGGTACATAAACATTATGGGGATCCTTAACACCGTCACCGGATACCGTCACATACTTATGGGTGATCGGAGCACCGTTGACCAGAGCATCACCAAGAGCAATCGCTGTCGATGCATTATTCAGGATACAGCCGGCTTCGATCGGAAGTCTGTCGTATCTCTTCTTCGTCAGCAGATAGACCAGTGTACGCTCCCATCCTGCCGGATAGATATCCGGTACCGGACGGACTTCAATTGCTGTACCGGCAAATGTCTTCTGCAGTTCCGCAATCAGATCTTTCTTATCTTCTTTTACGGAGATGCATCCCTTGGGTGCCTTACTGAGTTTCAGCAGGGCCAGGGTACCGGTCTTCAGCAGATCAAGATTGGCAGACATGTTCTTGTAGTCTGCCGTCAGATAAGGCTCGCACTCAACACCGTTCACGATGAACAGATCAACGTTTTCAGGATTCAGATACTTGACATAGGTCGGGAAACCCGCTCCGCCAAGACCGAGCATACCGGCATTCTTAACGAAATCGAGCAGTTCCTCACGGCTTACTGCCTCATAGTCGATTGGCTCAAATGCGCGGACTCTCTCCTGCTTGTGATCGTTCTGGATCTTCAGATGGTCAGCCATCTTCATGGAAGTTGTCATCTTCTTCTCGATTCCGACAACTGTACCCGAGACCGGAGAAAACAGCGGAAGATAGAAACGGTCATTTCTTTCCGCCACTTTGGTTCCGACCTTCACCTCATCACCGGCACTGACAAGTGAATTGCACGGGGCATTGCCGTTCATCAACGGCAGCCAGATATAATCCGGCTCCTCCACATGAAGGACTTCCTTATGATTAGTAAGATCCTTGTGCCCGTCGAGGTGCTGATACATGCGTCCTGTTAAAATTGGCATATTTCTTTACTCCTCTTCAGTCTAGAAAATTATAACATTATTTAATGCTTATAAAAGAGATATCTCTATTTGTGAATACATTACTATGCTATAATTTTCGCAATATGAAAAAATCACTTTTAACAGTATTTCTGATCGCTGCATGCACCCTCTGCGGGTGTACAAAAGCCCCTGTATCACCAAGTCCTGCCGCTCAGGAAACACATAACGGCACATGTCTGGTCGGCTGCGGCTTTGATACATTCTTCATGCTGAACGACATTCCCCTGCCTGAGCAGAACTTTGACAGTGTCTTTGAAGATGCTCAGAAACAGTTCCGTCACTATAACGATCTCTTTGATATCTATAACGACTATGAAGGCATCAATAACCTGAAGACGATCAATGACAATGCCGGTATCCAGCCGGTGGAAGTCGAAGATGCCATCATTGAAATGCTTGAGGAAGCCAGACTCTATACCGAATTATCCGACGGTGCTTTCGATATCACGATCGGTTCTCTGCTTTCGGTATGGCATGAATACCGCACTGCAGGCATCGCCCTGAACGAAGCAGGAAAGAATGCTCCTGTACCCTCTTTTGAAGAGCTCAGTGAGGCGGCACAGTACAGTGGTTGGGAACATGTCCACATCGATCGTGAAAACGGTACCGTATATATTGATGATCCGCATGTAAAACTGGATGTCGGCGGTATTGCCAAGGGCTTTGCGGCAGAGAAGATCGCCCAAAGACTGGAAGCCATGAATGTGCATGGAGGACTGGTCAATGCCGGCGGAAACAACCGCATGCTGGGGCCCAAACAAAACGGCACGGACTGGCGCATCGGCATCATGGACCCCGAAAACAACAATAACCGGATCGTCGTGAATATCTACGGGAAGATCTCATCGGTGACCAGCGGTGACTACCTGCGCTACTATGTCGGCGAAGACGGTGTCAAATACCATCACATCGTTGACCCGGAAACACTGTATCCGTCACAGCGCTACCGTTCGGTATCGGTATTCACCGAAGACTCCGGCTTTGCGGACTGTCTGTCCACAGCTCTTTTCAATCTCAGTTATGAGGATGGAATAAAGCTGATCAATAAATATAAAGATCTCTACCCGGAAGCCAGAGTTGAAGTCGTCTGGCTGATGGATAAAGATCATACACCGGAATGTGACCGGTACTTTGAGACCAATGATTTCTATGTCATGTATACCGAAGGTCTGGAGGGACACATCAGTCACTAGACAAACATCGGATCTACAGCCTTGATCTGGGCATGCAGCTCACGTGCTGATAACCGCAGAGCCCCGTGCGCAAATATTGCATTCTGGATCAGACCGTCGGAGGAAGCCACGGTCAGCCGGTACTTCCCCATCAGTTCTCTTGTAATTCTTTCGAGATATGCGTCTGCCGTCATATTCGAACGGGTATAGACGACCGTCATATCTCCTTTTTTCATTTCACTGCCAAGGCTGTCCTTTACCTTGTATCCGTCAAAGACCAGGATCACCTTCTGTTTCAGATATGCCTGATAGCTGTAGATCAGATCGATCAGTTTCTCTCTGGCTACACTGATATTCTCCTGGGCTATATCATGGAACTCATCCCACGAAAAGATCATATTATACCCGTCAATGAGCAGACACCTGGGCAGATCCTCCGTGATCGTCACATGGTCGGGAAGCTCCGGTGCTTTCTTTTTCTCAGGCGGACGCTTGTCAGGATTGCGGTTGTTTCCGGATGCCCTTGCCAGCACCATATCCATTTCTTCTTCACTGACACGGTATGTCTCCCGCCGGTAAGTGCCTGCAGTTCTTTCCCGGGTATCGATATGCATATGCTCATCCGCAAGATACCAGGGGACATAATACCCGGCACCGTGTGCACAGAAGACCGATCCCGTAGGATGGGCAATATCACGCTCACTGTCATAGCCGCTCTCGGCGATCAGTTTTTCACTGTCGGGACTTGGTTTATACCCTTCCGGCCAGGCATTGAAGATGCCCTGTCCTCTTGTATATGTGATCACTTCCCGCTGATAGTTCATCAGCAGACGCACAGGTCCCGTGCCCCGGATGATCATCGTCTCATCTCCGGCATCTTCCACTGCTGTCTCGGCGTGCCTCGTCTCCAGTTCGTATAAAGCACGGCTCAGATACTCCCTCGGCAGTGTCAGCACAAACCGGTAATACGGCTCAAGCAGGATACATTCCGCCTTCTTCAGGGCCTGTCTTACCGCCCGCAGAGCTGCCTCGCGGAAATCACCGCCTTCGGTATGCTTCAGATGTCCTCTGCCTGCTGTCAGCACGATCCTTACATCGGTTAACGGCGAACCGGTCAGAACACCGTAGTGCTCGCTTCCCGCAAGCGCCGCCAGGATCGTCCGCTGCCATGCCGAAGAGAGAACATCACCGGACACCTCGCTGTCCACTTCGATCCCGCTTCCTTCCGGCAGAGGTTCCAGACGTACATGTACCTCCGCATAGTGACGCAGAGGCTCAAAATGTCCGGCACCGTTGACCGGTTCCGCTATCGTTTCGTAACAGAAGATCTCACCTTCGTCAAAGCTTACCGGGATGCCGCAGCGGTCCATGATCCTTCGGGCCAGGATCTCCATCTGCATATCCCCCATCAGTCCGATATTGATCTCATTGGTATCGGGATCGATATGAATGTTGAGCTGGGGATCCTCCGCCGCCAGTGCCCTGACCGTACTTAAGAGCGACAAAAGATCGATGTTATCGGGATAATTCAGCCGGTAATGCATGAACGGTTTCAGCATCGGCTTGAACATGTTCTCTTCAAAGCCAAGACCGTCGCCGCTTTCGGCATGCACGATACCTGTCAGCACACATGTCATGCCTGCTCTGACTTCACTTACGGCTGTGTAGTTTCGGCCGTTATAGATACGGATCTGATCGGCTTTATCTTCGGCAGAGATCTTCTGCCTGGCTTTCAGGGTACCGCCGGTAATGCGCACATGTGTCAGTCTGGTGCCCTTTTCATCCGAAGATATCTTGTATACTCTGGCTCCGAAGGCCTCCGGATAGTTCTTCTCCTCACTGAAACGGTCAAGCAGATCCAGCAGCTCTTCTGTTCCCTGATGCTTGAGGGCAGAGCCGAAAAGCACCGGATACATCTCCCGGTGATGAACAGCCCGGCGGATCATCTCCTCGGTAACGGTTCTGCCCTCGGTCACAGCTTCCAGCATCTGCTCGTTGACCAGTGCCAGTTCTTCTTCATCCGCATGCCGAAGATCAATGATACTGTCACTGCAGTGACAGCGCAGATCCGCCAGCAGATCCTCTTCCGACGTATGCGCTATATCCATCTTATTCACGAAAAAGACAGCCGGCACATGATATTCCTGCAGACACTTCCAGATCGTTTCGGTATGACTCTGCACACCGTCCTGGCCGCTGATCACGACGACCGCAAGATCCAGCACCTGCAGAGCTCTCTCCATCTCACTGGAAAAGTCCACATGCCCCGGTGTATCGATGATATTCACGGAGGTATCCTTCCACGTAAAATGTGCTTCCTTGGTGTAGATCGTTATACCGTGATCTCTCTCGGCATCGTCATAGTCCAGGAAAGCATTGCCGTGGTCTACTCTGCCGGCCTGTTTCAGATTTCCCGAACGATACAGAAGACTTTCGATCAGGGTCGTTTTACCGGCATCTACATGTGCCAGGATACCTACAGTCAGATACTTCATGGTATTCATTGTACAGGAATACATCTGCTGTTGTAAAAAGAAAAGCTCACCCCGTATACGGGATGAGCATTCTTACAGAATTCTCTTATTCAGGTTTTGTGAAGGAGATCTGTGTAGGACCTGTCAGTGCATCTTCAGCGAGCAGAGAGATAGGTGCTACTTCGAAGTGCAGAGTCTCGAACTTACCTGTGTAGCCGCTGGCTGTTGTGAATTCGAGTGTGTACTCGAGGTCACCGGCAACATCAGCCTTCTCTGTAACTTCGATAACGATGGACTCGCCGTCCTTCAGAGGCTGTTCAGCAAAGTTGTCTCCCTTATCACCGGTTGCATTGTCGATCAGATAGAGCTCAGTAACATCTTCACCTGTAACGTTGTAAACAGTGTACTCAGCCTTAACATCAGGAACTGCGAATGCGATCTGTGTAGGACCTGTCAGTGCATCTTCAGCAAGCAGAGCGATCGGAGCTACTTCCCAGTGCAGGGTTTCGAACTTACCTTCATAACCGCCCTCTGTCTTGAATTCTACTGTGAACTCCATGTTCTCTGTCTCAGACTTCGGCAGTTCATCAAACTCGATGTCGAAGTACTCACCGTTCTTGACACCGCCTTCTGCGAAGTTTTCACCCTTATCGCTGCCGCTGTTGTCATAGATGTACAGATCTGTAACTGTCTCACCTGTAACGTTGTAAATGGTGTATACAGCCTTTGTCTTTTCCTCAGCTTCAGCAGAAGCTTCCGGTGTAGGTGTAGCCTCCGGTGTAGCAGACGCAGCCGGTTTGGACTGAGAACAAGCACCCAGTGCAAGAGCCAGCAGAGCAGCCATACCTGCATTCAAATACTTTTTCATTTCTTTCCTCCTAAATGTCATCTTATATAGAGACACATTCATAAGTTTACACTTTTATTTGTCTTTTACAAGGCATTCCAAAAATATATTTCATGCAATTCTTATGATAATAAACCTCTGTACAGGG
>CADBMY010000165.1 GCA_902795905.1 uncultured Erysipelotrichaceae bacterium | reverse complement strand
TGTATGACCGGATGCCTGTACTGCCGGCAGGGTATAGAATATAACTGTGAGGAGATATAAACATGAAGATACTGGTACTGAACGGAAGTCCGAGAGTAAACGGAAGTACAGCCGCGATGATCTCTGTTTTCAGGGAAGAGGCAGAGAAACACGGACATCAGGTGATTGAATACAACGTCTGCAGGATGAATGTCAAAGGTTGTCTTGCCTGTGAGTACTGTCATGAGATCAGCCCCGGAGAGTGTGTGCAGAAGGATGACATGCAGAAGATCTATGCCGAACTGAAAGATACGGAGATGTTACTGCTGGCGTCACCGATCTACTACCACGGGATCTCGGGACAGCTGAAATGTGTGATCGACAGATTCTATTCTGCGCTGTATCCGAAAGCACCGGAAACACTGAAGAAGGTGGGGATGTTTCTGAGTTCCGGCGATCCCGATATGTATGTCGGTGCGAAGTTCTCCTATGACGGTGACTTTCTCGGATATCTCGGTCTGGAAGACGGCGGTATCGTGACGAACCACGATGAAAATGCCGAAGCGAAGATACGGGAGATGGCCGCATCGTTATGATCCGGAGAAAAGTATTACATCTTCTGTTCAGCCTGATGGTATCTGCAGTCCCGCTTTTATGCACGGTATACTATCTTGTTTAACAGCAGTGTTCTTCTCAGTATACGGTGAAACATTGCATTCAAGATGATAAATGCTACAATAGATATGCGGTTAAATACCGCAGGGAAGGAAAGAAAAATGAAAAAATTATTTACTATGGCTCTGACAGGTCTCATGGCTGTATCCATGGTTGCCTGCTCAGGCGGAAGCTCTGAAAAGCCTGCTGAAGGCGGTGAAAAACCTGCTGAAGGCGGTGAAGCAGCTGCTGAACGTATCGCGATGATCACTGACTACGGTGACATCACAGACCAGTCTTTCAACCAGACAACATATGAAGCTTCCAAGGCTTTCTGCGAAGCTAACGGTCTTGATTTCACATACTTCAAGCCCGCCGGTGACAGCACTGCTGAACGTGTTGCAATGATCGATAAGGCTGTTGCGGATGGTTACACAACACTGGTTATGCCTGGTTTCGCATTTGCTGAAGCAATTGCCCAGACAGTTGAGATGTATCCTAATGTCAAGTATATCGCTCTTGACGTATCCGAATATGATCTGACGACTGCCGGGCTCTCTGCTATTCCTGAGAACCTGTTCTCTGCTGTTTACCAGGAAGAGATCCCCGGTTACTTTGCAGGTCAGGCTGCTGTAAAGCTTGGCTATGAGAAGCTCGGCTTCCTCGGCGGTATGGCTGTTCCTGCAGTTATCCGTTACGGTTACGGCTTTGTTCAGGGTGCCAATGATGCTGCTGCTGAACTCGGCAAGACAGTTGATATCAACTATGTTTACGGTAATGCATTTGCCGGTGATCCTGATATCACAGCAGTTATGGACACATGGTACGGCAACGGTACAGAGGTCGTCTTTGCCTGCGGCGGCGGTATCTTCACTTCTGCAGTTGATGCAGCCAAGAAGGTTGGCGGCAAGGTTATCGGTGTAGACGTTGACCAGGCTGGTGTTATTGCCAACTACCTCGAAACACCGGATGACAAGTCCATGACTGTTACATCTGCTATGAAGGGTCTGGCAGCTACAGTTAACACACTGCTTGCTTCTGTCAAGGACGGCACATTCACTTCTGAATTCGGCGGTAAGATCGAGAACCTGGGTCTTGTTTCCGGCGATGATCTGAGTCTGAACTATGTTGGTCTGCCTGACAGCACACAGTGGGCTGACGGCTTTACACAGGATGACTACAAGAAGCTTGTCAACGATGTATTCAGCGGAACGATCAAGGTTTCCAACGATACAGAGAACCAGCCTGCAGTAACAAATGCTAATGTTACATACCAGGCCAATATCAAGGGCTAATATTCAGTAAGCAGCTTAAAAGAGAATGTCTGTTGTTTCAACAGACGTTCTTTTTTTGTATAATTTTAGTTAGGGTATTACACGGAAGGAGGACGATAATCGTTATGGAAACTCCGTATGCGATTGAGATGTTAAACATCACCAAGCGCTTTCCCGGAATTATCGCCAACGATAATATTACGCTTCAGCTGAAACGTGGTGAGATCCACGCTTTACTGGGTGAAAACGGTGCCGGCAAATCTACACTGATGTCGGTGCTGTTTGGCCTGTATCAGGCGGAAGAGGGTATTATCAAGAAGGATGGTAAGGAAGTTAAGATCAATAATCCAAATGACGCCAACGATCTTGGTATCGGTATGGTCCATCAGCACTTTAAGCTTGTACAGTGCTTTACCGTACTGGAGAATATCATTCTCGGTGTTGAAACAACGAAGAACGGTGTACTGCAGAAAGATGAAGCCAGAAAGAAAGTCATGGCTCTGTCACAGAAGTACGGACTGATGGTCGATCCTGATGCTTTGATCCAGGATATTACCGTCGGTATGCAGCAGAGAACGGAGATCCTCAAGATGCTGTACAGAGATAATGAGATCCTGATCTTTGACGAACCTACGGCTGTATTAACACCGCAGGAGATCGAAGAACTGATGCAGATCATGAAGAATCTCGCAAAAGAGGGTAAGTCGATCCTGTTTATCTCACATAAGCTCAATGAGATCATGGAAGTGGCAGACAGGTGTACGGTCTTAAGACGAGGCAAGTATATCGGTACTGTGAACATCAAGGATACGACACAGGAAGAGCTCTCCCGCATGATGGTCGGCAGAGATGTTCAGTTAGTCGTAGAGAAGGGTCCTGCCCATCCCGGTGATGTTGTCCTCGATATTCAGGGGATGACAGTAGCTTCCAAGGTCCATGATAATAATGCCGTTAAGAATGTATCCCTGCAGGTACGTTCCGGAGAGATCGTCTGTATAGCCGGTATTGACGGTAACGGTCAGACCGAGTTTGTGTACGGTCTGAGCGGTCTGGAACCCCTTGTATCGGGTAAGATCACACTGTGCGGTAAAGATATCAGCCATGCTTCGATTCGCGAAAGAGCGGCTGAAATGAGCCATATTCCGGAAGACAGACATAAACATGGTCTGGTCCTGGATTATCCGCTGGAGTATAACCTGGTACTGCAGAGATACTGGCAGCCGGAATTCTCAAAGAACGGTATCCTGGATCATAAGGCTATACGTGAGTATGCGGACAGACTGATCGAAGAGAACGATGTACGTTCCGGACAGGGTGCAATAACGCTCGCAAGGTCGATGTCAGGCGGCAACCAGCAGAAAGCAATCATTGCCAGAGAACTGGATAAACATCATGAGTTACTGCTGGCAGTTCAGCCGACCAGAGGTCTCGATGTAGGTGCCATCGAAGGTGTGCACAGAAACCTGATCAAGGAGAGAGACAGCGGGAAGGCGGTACTGCTTGTATCCCTGGAACTGGAGGAGGTCATGAATGTCTCCGACAGGATCCTGGTCATGTATGAAGGAGAGATCGTCGGTGATCTCGATCCCAAGCAGATAACGGTGGAAGAGCTCGGTCTGTATATGGCCGGAGCTAAGAGAAACACCGGGGAGGGTGCATAAATGAATGAGAAAGTAAGCTTCTTCAAGCGTCCCGGTGTACAGACGTTCGTGTCCTCCATCATCTGTGTGGTCTTTGGTCTGTTACTTGGTTTTATCATCCTGTTTGTGATCAATTCCAAAGGTGCGGTGACAGGTATCGTTACCCTGTTAAAGAACTTCATGAACTATCCCAGTCAGGCAGCCCAGATGAAGTATCTCGGCAACACCCTGGTCAAGATGGCTCCGCTGCTGATGTGTGCACTGTCGATCTGTTTCTGCTACAAAGCCGGTCTCTTCAACATCGGTGCGGCAGGACAGTACGTCGTCGGTGCCGGTGCATGTCTGTATGCGGCTCTTGCATTAAAGCTTCCGTGGATCGTCTGTATGCTTTGTGCAGCCGTTGTCGGTGCGCTCTGGGGCATGGTCGTTGGTTTCCTGAAAGCCAATCTGAATGTCAATGAAGTTATTTCCGGTATCATGTTAAACTGGATCGGATTATATCTGGTGAATATGTCACTGTCCGGGGTCAAGGAGTTATCCAGCCCGTATACGCTGAAACTGACAGCTGTCAATCCTTCCGCATTACTGCCTTCGATGGGGCTTTCGGCTCTGTTCTCCAAGAACCAGTATGTAACGATCGCCATTCCGTTATCGATCCTGACAGCTGTACTGCTGTGGTTTATCCTGAATAAAACAACATTCGGTTATGAACTGAAGGCAACTGGCTTTAACAAGGAAGCTGCCCGTTATGCGGGTATGAAAGAAAAGAGAAATATCATTGTCACACTGATGATCGGCGGTGCTCTTGCCGGTATCGGTGCTGCCTTCCTGTATCTGACCGGTTTTGAAGAATGGTCTGTATCACAGGCGGCGGTTCCTTCCATGGGCTTTAACGGTATTGCGGCTACCTTCCTCGGCGGCCTCAATCCGATTGGTACGATCTTTGCGTCATACTTCATTCAGCATATTACAAGCGGCGGTGCATATCTGGATAAGGCTCTGTATCCGTCACAGTGTTCGGATCTGATCATTGCCCTGATCATCTATCTCTGCGGATTTGTCCTGTTCTTTAAGACAGTGATGAACCGTCCGAAGAAAGCGCCGGTAAAAGATACACGCTTTAAACCGGAAGAGAAGGGAGGTAAACAGGCATGACATTACTTATCCAATACACACTGATTTTCGCGGGTGTACTGCTGCTTGTGGCTCTTGGCGGATGTTTTGCGGAACACTCCGGTGTGATCAACCTCGGCCTTGAGGGTATCATGGTCATTGGTGCTCTCGGCGGTGCTCTGGCGATGAAGTATATGCCTGCCGGTACACCTGCGATCGTGATGATCCTGGTGGTATCACTGTGTTCGATCCTGCTTGGTATGCTGTATTCCTGCCTGCTTGGTGTGGCAGCAATTCATTTCAAGGCTGATCAGACACTGGTTGGCACAGCGATGAATATCCTGTCTGTAGCAGCTGCGGCAGTTATTGTCAAGGCGATCAACGTAGCTGAGAATCCTGACAACATTTCTTCAACGATCCAGTATACAGGTGCCAGACGGGCATTTACCGTGACTTTGGGTTCATTTGAATTTAACTGGTTTGTGCTGATTGCTTTCTGTGCACTGCTGATCTCACACTTTGTCCTGTATAAGACAAAGTTCGGTCTGCGTCTGATGGCCTGCGGTGAAAATCCTCAGGCTGCTGACTCCGTCGGCATCAATGTATACAAGATGCGCTGGGCGGGCGTACTGATCTCAGGACTGCTGGGCGGTCTTGGCGGTATCGTCTACATTACAGCCGGTGTATCCGAGTGGAAGTTTGAGACCGGTGTAAACGGTTTTGGCTTCCTGGCTCTGGCAGTCATGATCTTCGGTCAGTGGAAACCTCAGCGTATAGGTCTTGCGGCACTGCTGTTCGGCTTCTTCCGGGCATTATCCAACGTCTATACCGGCTTCCCGTTACTGGCTGCTCTGAAGATCCCGGGTGTTGTCTATAACATGTTCCCGTATATCATCTCACTGATCGTTCTTGCCTTTACCTCGAAGAATTCAGCTGCACCTAAAGCAGAAGGTATTCCATACGATAAGGGATCAAGGTAAACTGATCATCTTAAAGGAAGTATCTTACAGAAGGTACTTCCTTTTTCCTTGAGCAATACGTAGTATAATCACAGATAAAGTAAGTGTTTGGAAGGAGTTAACATGGACAGATTTGAATATAAAGTGTTTGCGTATGATACTAAAGGATTCTTCGG
>CADBMY010000164.1 GCA_902795905.1 uncultured Erysipelotrichaceae bacterium | reverse complement strand
CTCATGTCAGTGCATGTATGCGGGCTTTGGCGGTTCACACTGGCAGCGTACACTGCTGGAAGACAGCAGTCTGCGGGAAGTATCGTTCTCCCTGTGTAAGTTCAGGGATGCCGAGATCCGCAGCTGTGATTTTACCGGTGCTGAATTTGCGAACACGAAGCTTGCCGGTCTTGATCTTTCCGACAGCACGATCGCCGGGATCCTGTGCGAGGCTGAAGGACTGCGCGGTGTCATCGTCAATCCCGAACAGGCGGCAGCAATTGCCGGTCTTTTGGGGATCATTGTGAAATACTGATAATGGAGGCAAACTATGGGACGTATCAGCGTTGGCGAAAAAATGCCGGACTTCTGCTTTAACACAGGCTTTGAGAACAACAAACACCTTTCCGACTATCTGCAGGGGAAGACCGTATTGTGGGTCCTGCGGTATATCGGATGCACAACATGCAGATACGAAGCACATCTGATCAATCAGCGGTATGACGAGTTTACAGCCAAAAATGCCAAGGTACTGATGGTCATGCAGAGTGATCAGGAACATATTCAGAAGGATCTTGACCAGTACGGGGAAAAGTTTGCGTTTGATATCGTATGTGATCCCGAGATGAAGATCTACAGGGAACTGGAGATCCTGCCCGGCACCAGCAAGGAAGCGATGCGCGGTCCGCATCCTGAAAAGCTGATGGAAAAGATCGCAAAGATCCGTGAAGCAGGCTTTGTGCACGGTGACTACGAGGGTGATGAACTGCAGCTGCCGGCGATGTTTATCCTGGATGAAGAGGGAACTGTCGTCTATGCGCACTATGCGGAATATGGTTCTGACATGCCTTCGATCGATGAAGTGCTGGAAATGCTCTGATTTCACAAATCTTTCACAGATTACGCATATCCGTTACACAAAAGATAGGTACTATATAAGTGTCAAATAAATAGTTTGATATTTCTTTCCCCCTATCAGAATGGAATTCACTTATGTGAGTTCCTTTTCTTTTATTGCAGTACTTCTGAAAACTTGTTAATGTAAAATCAGAAACAGGAGGATGTTCGCATGGCACTGTTTGGCAATCTGTTTGAAAAGAAATACTGTGATATCTGCGGTAAGGAGATCGGTCTTCTCGGCAACAGAAAACTGGAAGACGGCAATCTGTGCAAGGACTGTGCCGCAAAGCTTTCTCCCTGGTTTTCCGACCGGCGCAGATCTACGGTGGAGGAGATCCGTGAGCAGCTGGCATACCGTGAAGCCAACAGGGATGTTCTGGCGGCATTTGTGCCGACACTGATCCTCGGACACAACACGAAGATCTATATTGATGAAGAAAAGAAGCAGATGGCAGTCAGTTCCCGCTCCAACTGGCGTGAGCTGAATACCGATGTGATTCCGCTGTCTCTGGTACAGAACTGTGAGATCGATGTCAGAGAGCACAAGGAAGAAATCTATACGAAAGATAAGGACGGCAAACGGGTCAGTTATAATCCCAGACAGTACAGGCATGAATATGAATTCCGGGTCAATATTACCTGTGATTCTCCGTACTATCCCGAGATCTCGTTTGAACTGACGGATGATCGTCCGGTCAATCCCATGGTAATCGCATACAAGGTATATGAACAGGAAGGAAAGGCAATACAGAATGCCTTATGTCCGGAGCTCTATCCTGCGGAAGAGACGGTTCCCGAGGAACCTGTTACCGTACTTGAGGTAACAGAACCGGATACCTGGACATGTGCATGCGGTACCGAGAATACCGGAAATTTCTGCTCGGAGTGCGGTAAGCCGCGTCCGGTGTACTGGTTCTGCCCGGAGTGCGGAACGAAGAACAGCGGTAAATTCTGCACAAACTGCGGCACGAAAAAACCTGAATAAAAAATACAGGCTCATCGTTTGATGAGCCTGTAAGCTTAACTGAAGTATACGTATTCGTCTTTGGGACCCTGGTATTTCCGGATCGCAGACGCATAGACCACAAGGGTCTTGCCGCCTTCGGAGACCGGTACGGTCTTGAGTGTTCCTTCGACCTCTACCCACATGTTTTTCTGCATCTCCCAGGTCTTTACACCGGTGACCGTGATACCGCACAGGGAAGTATCCTGTTCGCAGCAGACCATGGCTCTGCGGCCGAGGACAAACGACTTGGTATAGCCGGGAATATCTTCCGCGTATCTGCCGCGCAGGCGGATCTTTTTGCCTTCGTAGGAATCCGGGTTGTCGATCGCATCCATGTACCAGAGACCGTAGTCATCATCCGTGATGTCGATGATCTCAGCATTCTTATCAAACGGAAGCAGACCGCCCTTGAGCTCTGCAGGTTCGCCGAACTTGCCTTCGTAGAAGATCTGTGCACGCTTGTTTATGGCCTTGATATTGCCGCGCAGAAGGGAAGCAGAGGTATCTTCGGTACAGCGGTTGCAGATGACGACATCGGACCAGCGCAGCTGCTCAAACATCATACTGCGCATGTTAGTGATATAGGACGCAAACGTTGTCGCATCCACGGTAGTCAGGATCTCCACAAGGGGCCAGAAATCCGGCATTCCCGACAGCAGTGTTTCGGAAACGATCTCACTTCCGTTATATTCGATGAATACCTGGGAAGGGTGGTAGATCGTATCCAGTTCACGCATTTTTTCCGGGGTCAGTTCCAGGGAACTGTCCATGAACTCAATGAAGGTATTGTGTTCATCCAGAAATTTCTCGGTATACTCTGTCTCACCCTGTTCCAAACAGATGATCAGAGTACGGTCGATACCTTCCATGAACTGCTTGTCATTCAGGGTATCCATGATCAGCGTTGTCTTGCCGCTGTCCAGAAATCCGGTAAACAGATATACAGGTGTCATCAGTGTACTCCAAAGAGTTCTTTCATCTGCTCGATGTCGATGTTTTCACCGATCACCGTGATCAGACCGGTATAAGCAGGGGATCCTTCACGGATATCCACATCACCGGGTACATAGTCGAAGAAGATCCATCCGCCTGCCTTGCCGGGAACGATACCCTTGGCTCTCAGTACATTCTCGCCAAGACCGTTCAGAGCCTTGCGCAGATCATCCTCGGTATACTTGTTTATGGTCTCGATACCGATAGCGTCAAATACTTCATCCGCATCATGTTCGCCATGGTGATGGTGGTGATGATGTTCATGTTCATCCTCACCGCCGAGACGGATACGGTTGCCTTCGGAGAGTCCTTCGTTGGCTGCAGCTTCCTTAGCCGCATTGTCATGATGGTGATGATGCTCATGTTCATCGTGGTCATGATGATGTTCATGATCATG
>CADBMY010000163.1 GCA_902795905.1 uncultured Erysipelotrichaceae bacterium | reverse complement strand
CAGAAAGCCAATGCGTCTGTAGCTCTGGAAGCATTCCGTCTGCTTGGCTTTGATATTCATACGGATACCGTAAAGAACGTTCTGCAGACCTGTGCATGGGCAGGCAGGTTTGAGGTGGTTTCCGAGCATCCTGTGATCATCCTTGACGGTGCCCATAATGAAGAGGGCATGCGCGCTCTTACCGCGTCCATGCAGGATCTTTCGCATCCCAGGATCGGTGTTTTCAGTGCTCTGGCGGATAAGCAGGGACAGGAAATGGCAGCGATGATGAGAGATGCATCAGACCGTCTGTATGTCACGCAGTTCGCCATGTACAGGGCGGATACGGCAGCACATCTGGCTGTCGAGGGAACGGTCATTGAAGAGGACTGGCAGAAGGCTCTTCAGCGTGCAGAAGAAGATGCCGGAGAAAACGGAACCGTGATCATTTCCGGATCTCTGTACTTTATCAGCATCGTAAGAGATTATTTATTGAATAAAGGATAAATTGAGCGTATATTTCACAAATTACAAGGTATAATAATAGTATCTAATCTGGGAGGATTACATTCATGAGATCAAATAATATGGTAGCAATGATCTTAGCGGGCGGACGTGGAACCCGTCTTTTTGAGTTAACCTCAAAAGTCGCAAAGCCTGCCGTCAATTTCGGCGGTAAATACAGGATCATTGACTTCCCTCTGAGCAACTGTGCTAACTCTGATATTTCCACAGTCGGTGTTCTGACACAGTACGAATCTGTTTTACTGAATTCCTATGTTGCAAAAGACCAGTACTGGGGTCTTGACATCAACGACGGCGGCGTATACGTGCTCTCCCCGCGTGAGAAGGCAACCGAAGACTTTGAAGTTTATCAGGGTACAGCTGATGCGATCACACAGAACATCGATTTCCTTGACAGTATCGATCCCGAGTATGTGCTGATCCTGTCCGGTGACCATATTTATAAAATGAATTACGCAAAGATGCTCGGTTACCACAAGATGAAGGGGGCCGACGCAACGATTGCCGTACTGGAAGTTCCGATGAAGGAAGCCAGCCGTTTCGGTATCATGAATACCGGTGAAGGTGACCGTATCCTTGAGTTTGAAGAAAAACCGAAAGAACCCAAGAGCAATCTTGCCAGTATGGGTATCTATATCTTTACGTATAAGAAGCTGAGACAGTATCTGCTGGCAGATGCCGCAAATACAGAATCCCGTCATGATTTCGGACATGATATCATTCCAACATATCTGAATGACAAGATGAATCTGTATGCATACAGATTCAAGGGTTACTGGAAGGATGTAGGTACGGTAGATTCTCTGTGGGAAGCCAATATGGATCTGCTCAATGCCAACAATGAACTTGACCTTGCGGATGCCAGCTGGAAGATCTATACGGAAGATGTCAATGCCCTGCCGCAGTATATCGGACCGGATGCATCTGTTAAGAACAGTTATATTACCGAAGGCTGTGTCGTTGAAGGAAACGTACAGAATTCTGTTCTCGGTACGAATGTCAAGGTTGCCAAGGGTGCCAAGGTCATTGACAGTGTCATCATGCCCGGCACGGTGATCGGTGAGAATGCGACGATCACACGCTGCATCGTTGCGGAAAACATGGTCATTCCCAAAGGTGCAAAATACGGCAAGAAGAACAGCGAGCATATTGAACTGGTAGCGGAAAAGCAGGAGGGCAAATAAGATGAATGCACTTGGTATTATCAATTTTGAAGGCGATACAGCTTTCATCGACGGTCTCGGTGAGTATCGTCCTGTACCTGCCGTTTCTTTCCTCGGACGTTACCGTATCATTGATGTTATCTTAAGTAACATGACCAACAGCGGTATCAACAATGTGCAGGTCTACTGTAAGGAAAAACCCCGCAACCTGATCGAACATCTGGGTAACGGACAGAGATACAACATCAACTCCAAGAGAGGCAAACTGCAGGTCCTCTACGGTGAGAAGATGTTCTCCTCACTCGTATACAATACGGATATTGCCAACTTTGAACTGAATATGCAGTATATCCAGAGAGACAGCAATCCGTATGTGCTGATCGCACCGAGCTATTTCGTTTATTCTCTGGACTTTACGGATGTGATGAAGAAGCATCTCGATACAGGTGCAGATGTCACGCTCCTCTATACATCCACCAATGAAGCAAGAACGAGCTTCCTTGGCTGTGATGTCGTTAAGCTGGACAGCGAAAAGAGAGTTACTTCCTTTGAGAAGAACCGCGGCAACAACAAGAACCGCCTGATCTCTCTGGAAGCTTACCTGATGAAGAAATCATTGTTTATTGACCTGGTAGAAAAGGCCACGAAGACTTCTTCACTTTACTGGTTCAAGGATATTCTTGCGGATTCCGTTGAACAGCTGGATATCCGCGGTTTCCAGGTACGCGGCTATGTCGCATGCCTGAACTCCCTGTCCGAGTACTACCGCAACTGCATGGAACTGAAACATCCATCAGTCAGTGCGCTTCTGTTCAAGCCTGACTGGCCGATCTACACACAGACCAATGACTCCTGCCCGACACGTTTCCACGACAACGGAACTGCGAAGGACAGCGTTATTGCCAACGGCTGTGTCATTGAAGGTACAGTTGACGGATCGATCCTCGGCCGTAATGTAAGAATCGGTGAGGGTGCCGTCGTCAAGAACTGCATCATTCTGGAAGATGCGGTGATCGGTAAGGATGTCTATCTTGAGAACGTTGTTGTCGATAAGTATGCACAGGTTAAGAATATTGACCGTCTGACAAGCTACGAGCCGACACCGATCTATGTCAAGCGTCTTGACCGCATCTAGGAGGAAACATGGGAAGATCTGTCTTATTTGCGGCGGGTGAAGGACTGCCCTTCATCAAGACCGGAGGTCTGGCTGATGTTATCGGAAGTCTTCCGAATACACTGGCTAAGCGCGGTCACGATGTACGTGTAGTACTCCCGCTCTACAGCAAGATCATTGCGAAGTACTATGATCAGCTGGAAAGACTCGGTACGATCCAGATCCATTCCGGATGGATCGATCAGCCGGCAACATACTATAAAGCCGAAGTGGACGGTGTCGTCTACTACTTCATCGAACATCAGGGATACTTCGAGAGAGAAGGTCTGTACGGATATACCGATGACGGAGAGCGTTTCGCGTTCTTCCAGAGAGCCGTTCTGGATATGATCTACTTTATCGACTGGTGGCCGAATGTGATCAATTCCAATGACTGGCAGACCGGTATGATCCCGCTGATGTGCCATGCATGTTACGCGGATGACTACCGTTATCAGAATATCAAGCATGTCTACACGATCCATAACCTGGCCTTCCAGGGCAACTTCGGTGTAGATATGATGGAAAGCTGCCTCGGTCTTGATTACTACTACTTTGACAACGGTTCCATCAAGTTTGATACAGGTATCAGCTTCATGAAGGCAGGTATCGTCTATGCGGATAAGGTGACGACGGTCTCTCCTACATATGCCAATGAGATCCTCAGTGAGAGCTTTGGCGAACGTATGGATTCCGTACTGCGCTACCGCCGTCAGGATCTCTGGGGTATCGTTAACGGTATTGATACCAAGCTCTGGGATCCCAAGACAGACACACTGCTGCAGAAGAACTACGATGTCAAGAGCTGGGTCTCCGGCAAGCGTGCAAACAAGAAAGCACTGCAGGAAGAGCTGGGTCTTGAGGTCAGTGATGATACATGTCTGATCGGTCTGGTTTCACGTCTCACATCACAGAAGGGTATCTACCTGATCACTGACAGGATCCAGCAGATCCTGGATATGAAAGTACAGTTTGTCGTTCTCGGCACCGGTGAAGCCAATGCCGAAAATGCCTTCAAGTGGATGGAAAGCTCCTACAAGGGACAGGCTGTCTACTACTGCGGCTATAACGAAGAACTGGCGCACAGGATCTATGCAGGTTCTGATATCTTCCTGATGCCTTCGATCTATGAACCGTGCGGTATCGGTCAGCTGATCGCCATGCGTTACGGCGCACTGCCTCTGGTGCGTGAGACCGGCGGTCTGCGTGATACAGTCACACCGTTCAATGAATATACAGGTGAAGGCAACGGCTTCAGCTTCGGCGCGATCAATGCGGATGATATGCTCCATACACTGCAGTATGCGGTCAGTGTCTACTATGACAACAGACCGGGCTGGAAGGGACTTGTCAAAGCCGCAATGACTACGGATGTCAGCTGGGAGAAGAGTGCAGGTATCTATGAGGAACTCTACTACCAGTTATGTAACTGGCAGGGCTGATCTTTAAAAAGACGAAGGGATCTCCGTATGGGGATCCCTTTATTGCCGCAGATATCTTTCCGCAGTTATTTACATGTGCAGTGTACAGGAAGTTTTGTTTGACAGAGATATATACGCATGATAAATTATGCAGGAAGTCAGGCGAATCTTTAAAACGATACAGAGATATCGGCAAGAGGCGTAGATCATTTTCGGTGTGAGGGCCCTGCCGTATCGGTATGGCTTTTTTGGGAGGTTTTATGATCATACAGGCGAAAGTGTTCAAACTCGATGATTATCCTTCTTTCACAGATCAGGATACGATCTCTGTTGATATTCCCGATGCTGATCCCAGTGATCAATATGTTGCTTTTCCCGGTTTTACAGATGTTCATGTACATCTGAGAGAACCGGGTTTTTCTTATAAGGAAACGATAGCTTCGGGAACACTGGCATCTGCTCACGGCGGCTATACGACCGTCTGTGCGATGCCGAATCTGAAGCCGGTGCCGGACAGTCCCGAACACCTGCAGGAAGAACTGGACATCATTGCGAAAGACGCTGTGATCCGGGTGCTCCCGTACGGGGCTCTGACCGTGGCTGAACAGGGCAGAGAGGCAGCGGATATCCGCGGTATGGCGGAACATGTCTTTGCCTACTCGGATGACGGCAAGGGCGTGCAGAACGATGAAATGATGCGTCAGGTGATGCTTGAAGTCAAAGAGACAGGCAAGGTCCTGGCTGCACACTGCGAGGTGGAGGCGCTGCTTCACGGCGGTTATATCCACGATGGTGAATATGCGAAGAAACATGGACATAAAGGTATCTGTTCCGAGAGTGAATGGAAAGAGATCGAAAGAGATATACAGCTTTCCAGGGAGACAGGATGTCCGTTCCATGTATGTCATATATCGACAAAGGAAAGCGTTGAACTGATCAGACAGGCAAAGAAACAGGGATTGGATGTGACCTGTGAGACAGCGCCGCACTACCTGATCCTGGATGAAAATGATCTGCAGGAAGAGGGAAGATTCCGGATGAATCCGCCGCTGCGTTCATCTGCTGACAGACAGGCACTGATCGAGGGTCTGCAGGACGGGACGATTGATATGATCGCGACCGACCATGCGCCGCACAGTGCTGAGGAGAAGAGCCGCGGTCTCTCCGGCAGTGCCTTCGGGATCGTCGGTATAGAAACAGCTTTCCCGCTGTGCTACAGCTATCTGGTCAAGACCGGTGTGATCACACTGGAGAGGCTGATCGAACTGCTGACGAAAGAACCAGTCAGACGATTCAGTATACCGGTAATACCGTCGTATTCGGTATGGAATCTGTCAAAGAAAACGACCGTGGATCCCGATACATTCCTGTCCATGGGTAAAGCTACACCGTTTGCGGGAATGCCGGTCTATGGTGAATGTGTATTAACTGTCATCGGTGACAGGATCGTATATCGCAAAGATGAAAGAATACATCCGGAGGAGAAGTAATTATGCCGAAGAGAACTGACATTAAGAAAGTACTGATCATCGGATCAGGCCCGATCGTGATCGGACAGGCTGCCGAGTTTGACTATGCCGGTACACAGGCGTGTCTGGCCCTGAAAGAGGAAGGATATGAAGTGATCCTGTGCAACTGCAATCCGGCGACGATCATGACGGATACATCACTGGCTGACAAGGTATACATGGAGCCCCTGACGCTGGAGTATATTGCCAAGATCCTGCGTTATGAGCGTCCGGATGCGATCGTTCCCGGCATCGGCGGACAGACCGGCCTGAATCTGGCTGTACAGCTGGATAAGAAGGGGATCCTGAAGGAATGCGGAACCCAGCTTCTCGGTACTTCCAGAGAGAGTATTGAACGGGCTGAAGACAGACAGATGTTCAAGGAGATGTGTGAAGCTATCGGTGAACCTGTCATTCCTTCCGAGATCACTTATGATCTTGAACAGGCTGTCAAAGCCGCGGAAGAGATCGGCTATCCGGTCGTTCTGCGTCCTGCCTTTACCCTGGGCGGCACCGGCGGCGGCTTTGCGAACAACGAGGAAGAACTGCGTGAACTGGGTGTCAATGCGTTCCTGCTTTCACCGGTACATGAAGTCCTGGTTGAGAAGAGTGTCAAGGGATACAAGGAGATCGAATTCGAGGTCATGCGTGATGCGGATGATACAGCGATCACGATCTGCGGCATGGAGAATATCGATCCTGTCGGTGTGCATACCGGTGACTCTGCTGTCGTGGCACCGATCCTGTCACTGAACGATCATGATCTGAAGATGCTGAATGACAGTGCGATCAAGATCAT
>CADBMY010000162.1 GCA_902795905.1 uncultured Erysipelotrichaceae bacterium | reverse complement strand
TGAAGAATGTCATGCAGCTGCTGTGGGAAAAAGCCAGAGACTTCCTGACCCGCGCGTTTACGATCATCTTTGCGGCAACGATCATCATCTGGTTCTTACAGAATCTGGATCTTCGCCTGTCGTTCACCGCCGATCCCGGAAACAGTATCCTGGCCATGATTGCAAGCGTACTCGTACCCCTGCTGAAACCGCTCGGTCTTGGTGACTGGCGTATCTGCACAGCCCTGCTTACAGGCTTCATGGCCAAGGAGAGTGTCGTCTCCACGATCAGTATCCTGTACGGAAGCACAGAAGCTCTGCTTCAGGCTCTGACCCCTGCCGCAGTTATGGTACTGCTCGTCTTCTGCCTGCTGTATACACCATGTGTGGCGGCAGTTGCTTCGGTGCGCAGAGAGCTCGGCAGCAAGTGGGCTGCCTTCATGGTTATCTTCCAGTGTGCTGTAGCCTGGGTATGTGCCTTGCTTACACATCTGCTCATTATACTGTTCTAATGGATTATTAAAGGACCGGTCACCCGGTCCATTTTACTATGTCTTATTCTTTGTCGAGATATGCCGAACAATCTTTCAGCTTATCGATGATCTCAATATGCTGAGGACAAGCTGCTTCACACTGTCCGCACTGTATACATGCGGAAGCTTTATTGCTGGTAGTAGCCAGCAGACCGTCATAGTAGAGATGCGGACGGTTATGATCACCAAACGTCAGATACATGTTATATGCCTTGAAGATCTCGGGAATATTGATTCCCATCGGGCATCCCTTCGTACAGTATCTGCAGGCTGTACACGGGATCGTCGGCACCGACAGGATCTTCTCCGTGACTTCCTTAACCGCTGCTCTTTCTTCATCGGTCAGCGGTTTGAAGTTATCGAACACCTTCATGTTCTCGATCATCTGTTCAGGCTCATTCATGCCTGACAGTACGACCTTGACATTGGGCAGACTGCCGACAAAGCGCAGAGCAATAGCTGCCGGTGTATCCTCGGGATCGATCTTTTTATAGATCTCAGCATACTCAGGCGCAATATTTGCCAGCATGCCTCCCTTGATCGGTTCCATGACCGTTACATCCTTACCGTACTTCTCGCAGATCCTGTAGTTCTCTCCGGACCAGATCACTTCGTTGTCCCAGTCGATGTAGTTGATCTGCAGCTGGACAAAGTCCACTTCCGAATGTGTCTTCAGCAGTTCTTCCAGAAGATCAGGTGCCCCATGATACGAGAAGCCAAGATTTCTGATCTTCCCTTCTGCTTTCATCTGCTTACAGAATTCCCAGCAGTTATATTTATCGTAGAAGCCGACTCTTGAGGGCTGCAGACTGTGCAGCAGATAGTAATCAAAGTATTCCAGACCTGCTCTCTGCAGCGATGTATTGAACATGTCTGCCGGTCCGAAGTCATCCCGCAGACTCCAGCCTGCCATCTTTGAAGCGACTGTATAGCTGTCCCGCGGATACCGTTCTACCACAAACTCCCGGAAAGCTTCCTCCGATCCGGCATAAGCATACGCTGTATCAAAGTAGGTATATCCGTTTAAGAGAAACATATCCGCCAGTACCCTGCTTTTTTCAATATCGATCTTCCCGTCCGTGCGGGGCAGACGCATCAGGCCAAAGCCCAGTTTTTTCCTTACTTCCATAGAGTCCTCCTGTAGTTTCATTATACTATTGCAGAGAAAAAGCCTGAAACTCTGTTCAGACTTTGTGTATTACAGCCATTTTCTGCGGCGGAACCAGAACAGGCTCAGCACGACGATCATGATACTGATGACAATAACAAGCGGATACCCGTACGGTGAATACAGTTCCGGCATGTTGACAAAGTTCATTCCGTACCAGCCGACGATCAGCGTCAGCGGCATGAAGATCGCCGTGATCACGGTGAGCAGGGTCATGATGTGGTTCTGCTTGATCGCCAGCTGTTCCGAGACCAGATCTCTTAACTGTACAATATAATCTCTTAGTTCTGAAACCGTATCCTGCAGACGCTGACATCTCTCTCCGAGCAGCCGGAAGTACCGCAGGTTATCCTCATGGAAGAACTCATTCTCATTTTCTTCCAGTTCCTTGGCAAGATCGATCATATGGTCATAATGGGTATGCATCTCCAGAAGATCCGAGCGCACATCATTCAGCTTGGCAGGATACTTCTCAATCTCGCCGTCCATGATCAGATCTTCAATATGTTCCAGTTCTCTTTCCAGCCTTTCCAGATACTCCGGATCAGGTGCGATCGTTTCTTCCAGAAAGTCGTAGATAAACCGCTCCAGTGAAGGAAAGCGCCACTTTCTGGTCGCCTGGATCTGCCGGACCACATTCAGCGTATAATCATCATTATCGACGAAGACAATACCGTCACCGTCCAGCATGAACGCAAGATGATTGTTCTTGGGAAGATCTCCGGGCATCTTCGGAATATCAAGCGTTCCGGCCAGGGAATTGTAGTTGACTACAGCTTTTGTATTAAACAGATTATTGATCCTGAGATCAATATCCAGCCCCATACGGAATATATCCTGTACTTCCATGAACTCCTGCTGATTCAGAACTGCCACATACTGATATTCCTCATCATCCACAGCTGTCCGATCACTGTCTGTAAGGATCTCTTTGATCTGGAAAAAATGCATGTCTATTCACCACCTGTTATATTACTAAGATACTGCAGGATACTGTCATCCGCCAGTATGATTTCCCGGTATATGTCCCTGTTTTATTGTCATATTTCTCGGAAACAATTATTATTTTGGTAAAGGATGTTTTACGCAAAATAATTCAACGGAGGGGTTATGTTTAAAAATCTGACGAAAACAGAACGGGCCTGGGTACTCTACGATGTCGGCAATTCTGCCTTTACGATGCTGGCATGTTCACTGATACCGATCTGGTTCAAGGATCTGGCTATAGGTACAGCACCCGGACAGATCTCATCTGACAATGCCACAGCGTATTACTCACTGGCTGTTGCATTCGTTACCATTGCGGTTGCCCTGCTCGGCCCTGTGTGCGGTGCTCTGGCGGATCACAAGGATATGAAGAAGATCTTCTTCTCGACAGCTGTAGCACTGGGTGTTATCGGCTGTATCGCAACAGGTTTTGCGAAGACCTGGCAGATCTTCATCGTGATCCACGTACTCTCCAAGATCTGCTATTCCGCTTCCCTGACATTCTATGACTCGATGCTGAATGACGTTACTACGGAAGAACGTATGGATGAGGTATCCTCCTACGGTTATGCCTGGGGCTATATCGGTTCCTGTATACCCTTCACGGTTGCGATGATCGCCTATGTGATCAGCGGCGGTCTCAGCGAGAACCTGATGGTATTCTCTCCGCAGGTCGGTAAGATCATCGGCTTTGCGGTCACCGGTATCTGGTGGCTGATCGTTACCCTGCCCCTGATCAGGAATTATAAACAGATCAACTATGTCGAAAAGCAGCCCCACGCCATCCGCAAGGTCTTCGGCAAGATCTTAGGCACGCTGAAAAAAATCGCTACCCAGGATAAGAAAGTACTCTTCTTCCTGATCGCCTTCTTCCTGTATATTGACGGTGTCGGTACGATCATCGACAACTGCATCAACATCGGTACCGACCTCGGTCTTCCTACCGTGGGTCAGGTCGTCTTCCTGCTGGCAACACAGGTCGTCGCCTTCGGCGGTTCCCTCGTCTTTGCAAGACTGTCCAAGAAATATGATACCGTACCGCTGATCCTTGTCTGCATCGTCGGTTACTTCTGCGTATGCCTGTATGCCCTGACATTAAAAACACTGCTGCACTTCGGTATCCTTGCCTTCGGTGTCGGCTGTTTCCAGGGTTCCATCCAGTCCCTGTCCAGAAGTTACTTCTCCAAGATCATTCCTCCGGAAAACTCCGGTGAATACTTCGGTATCTATGATATCTTTGCCAAGGGTGCTTCCTTCCTCGGTTCTGCTGTTATCGCCTGGGTCAAGCTGGCCGGCGGTACGATCAACATCGCCGTCGCTTCTCTGGCCGTATTCTTCGCCCTCGGCTTTATCTTCCTGAAGATGGCAGACAGACAGCCTCTGGCAAGATGATCTATCCTATTTCTCAAATTTAAAGAAACAGCATGACCTTCCATGCTGTTTTTGCATGATCAGTGATATCCCGTTACGGTATCCCTGAACAACGGAAGTGTACGGTCTTTTTCCGAGAGCACCGGATCATCTGTTCCCCAGTCGATGCCAAGATCAGGATCGTTCCAGCGGATGCCCGCAGACGCATCACGGTCATACGGATTATCTGTCAGAAAAGTATATTCCGCATCATCTGTCAGGGTCAGAATTCCATGTCCAAATCCCCGCGGCATCAGGATCATCCGCCTGTTCTCCGCTGACAGGATCATCGTTTCATACTGCATATATGTCGGGCTTTGGGGTCTGAGATCCACTGCCACATTCAGCACAGCACCACGGATGCAGCGTACCAGCTTGGCCTGGGCAAGATCACCGCGCTGGAAGTGTATGCCCCGGAGTGTTCCCTTCAGAGAAGAACCGGAATGATTCTCCTGCACAAAGTCATAGAAGAGTCCGTTCTTTTCAAATTCCCGCTGTGACCAGCTCTCCATGAAGAAACCGCGGCTGTCACTGTGCACTGCCGGTTCAATGATCCATATACCTTCTGCTTTGCCTCTGCTGAACAACATACACATCCTCCAAAACTACTATGTCTATTATACATATACAGAGACAGGCTTATACACACATGGTGGAGCACTCTCTGCGACACCATAACAAAAGTCCGTCTATGACGGACTCAGTTTGTTGACAAAGTGGCCTCGCCTGTAAGGGCGGACCGCTTTTTCTTTGATTTACGGACCGAATCTTTTCTGTGGATGTTCA
>CADBMY010000161.1 GCA_902795905.1 uncultured Erysipelotrichaceae bacterium | reverse complement strand
ATGCAGGCATCCAGCGGCGGACGCAAAGCTGCGATCTACCGGGTGATCAGAGACTCCGTACATGCCTGCGGTATCGAGATATCCCAGAGTCATGTGATCTTTGTGATCGTCAATATCTGCGGTGAGATCGTTGCCTCCGAGAGGATCAGTAAGCCGTTTGCGGACGGGCAGGAATATGTTGACAGTATTGAGGAGTACCGTGAGGATTTTGTGCAGAGAAGCGGCGTTGATCCGCAGACGATTGCCGGTATCGGTATCTCCGTACAGGGACTGATCAATGCCGATCAGACGTATTTCAGCAGTCATATGCTGGATAACCAGAGAAAGATCAGGATCTATCCGCTGACTGACAGATATCCGTATATCTATCTGAATGACGGTACGGCATCCTGTATGTCGGAATGCTATGCCAACCAGGAAGAACGTGATTTCGTCTACCTGATGCTGAGCAGGACCGTAGGCGGTGCGATCGTGCAGAACGGTGTGATATGGCAGGGCACAGATTCGTTTGCAGGTGAGTTTGGACATATGCGCATTCATCCCGGTGATGATAAGGTCTGTTACTGCGGCGGTAAGGGTCATGCCTGGTGCTATCTGTCTTCCGATCGTCTGGAAGAGGTATGTGATGGTCCGTACTGGGAGTTCTTCGATAAGCTTAAACAGGGAGATACAGCCTGCAGGGAATTCTTCAGCACATTCCTGGATGACCTGGCTTTACTGGTCTACAATATCCGGATGATGAATAACAGTGATATTGTGCTGGGCGGATATCTTGGAAGACATCTGGAACCGTATCTTCCGGAACTGGAACAGAGAATACAGAAACAGGATCACCTGTATACGGAGAGTACGATCAGGATCCTGACCGGACAGTATGATCTGGAAGCTGCCGGAGTCGGAGCCGCAAGGTATTTCATCGAGCAGTATATCCAGTCACTGTAAACAGATCACAACTAATTTCGTGAAAAAGCCTGTCCCGGAAAGGGCAGGTTTTTCGTTTGGTTAACTTGATAAAAAATTAATTAATTAAACATATTGACAAAGTGGTTTTCCAGAGTTACTTTTAAAGCAGTTAAATAAATGGGTTAATAAAGTATCCCTGCAGTAACAGGAAAGATTGACCACAATTATTTAATCAATAATGAAAAGGAGAAAGAAAATGAAAAAGGCATTACGCACTCTCGCTGCTGCAGTTCTGACACTGACACTTGCGGCATGCAGTTCCGGTTCTTCTTCAGGCGGAACTTCAGGCGGTACATCCGGCGGAACTACCGGTGGTGACACTCCGGCTACACAGGAAACAAAGAAACCGATCAAGATTGGTGTCGCTGTATCCAGTTGGACAACAAATGCGATCTTCGTTGATGCGTCCAGAATGATCCAGGAAGCTGCTGACAAGAACGGATGGGAATACAACGGTATTACCCTGACAGCTGACTCTGCTGTTAATATCCTGGAAAACTTCATCAACTCTGATTGCGATATCATTCTGTTCCAGGTCAACCAGGCACCGGATGCCTTCGCTTCCAAACTGGATGAGATGCTTGATGCAGGTATCTGTGTTATCGAGTATGACTCTGAGATCTATGCAGACAAGGATACATTCGTACTGACACTGGATAACTACGATGCGGGTTACTACCTTGGTGAGATCGTTGCCAAGTGGTGTGATGAGAACATTGATGGTGAAGCAGTGATCGGTGTAGGTAACCGTGAGTCCAATGAAACATTCAAGTACCGTGCTATGGGTATCGTTGACGGTATCAATGAGAATATCAAGAACGGCGGCGTTAAGCTCCAGGTTGAAACACAGCCCGGTAATGCTGAAGGCGGTATGAAGGCTGCTGAAGACCTGCTCTCCGGTCTGCCTGATATGAATGTCTGCGTCATGTGGAACGGTGGTTCTGACACAGGTGCTTATGAAGCTCTGAAGGGTGCGAACTGGGACGGTGCTCTGTTCGGATTCGATGCTTCCCAGGAAGAGATCAAGGCCATGATGAACAAGGATATCCTGAAGGGTTCTGTCAGCACAAACTGCGGTCCTGAGCTCCTTGCTGTTATCGAGCGTGCAGTTGCCTATGTAGAAAACGGTAATGAGTACACAGCTGAGCAGAAGGCTGATCCGACACTGATCAAGCATTATTTCGAGCCGGTAATGGTCTGGCAGGAAGATGCAGAAGACTGGCTGCTTGACTAAAACTGAGCTGGTTTAGAGAAGTGTATCAACAGAATTCGTAAATATGTTCTGTATAAGCCCGGGATACGAAACATATTCCGGGCTTTATCTAAAATAGCAGGATTAAAGGAGTGATAAAGTGAGTTCAGTAATACTGTCATTGAAAAACATATCCAAGCAGTATCCGGGTGTACTGGCCCTGAACAATGTTTCTCTGGATATCAACGAAGGAGAAACACTGGCTCTGGTCGGTGAAAACGGGGCGGGTAAATCAACACTGATCAAGACACTTTCCGGCTCGATCCTGCCTTCGGAGGGGACGATCATCTTTGAGGGCAAAGAGTATGATCATATGACACCGAAGCAGTCCGCAGATCTTGGTATATCCGTGGTTTATCAGGAGTTTAACCTGATGAATACACTGAGTGTAGCAGAGAATGTATATGTCGGAAGACTGCCGATGAAAAACGGGTTGTATGACAAAAAGAAGTGTATTGAAGACGCAAAGAAGATATTTGAAGAACTGGAGATCGATATCGATGTTACAAAACCGGTAGAAGAGCTGTCGGTGGCGTATATGCAGCTGGTAGAGATCGCCAAGAATCTGGCTAAGCAGACAAAGGTGCTGATCATGGATGAACCTACGGCACCGCTGACTGAACATGAATGTGAGATCCTGTTCAGGATCATGAGAAACCTGAAGGAAAGAGGGATGACGATCATTTTCATCTCCCACCGGATGAACGAAATATTTGATCTGTGTGACCGTGTAGCGATCATGCGTGACGGTCAGCTGATCTCTACATACGGTATCAATGAAGTAGACAGGGCAAAGATCATTGCGGACATGGTTGGACGCGATATGTCGGAAGCTTTCCCTACATGCGATAAGACGATCGGTGAAGTCGTCCTGGAAGTAAAGAATCTTTCGGGTAACGGCGTGCATAATATCAGCTTTGCACTGCACCGCGGAGAGATCCTCGGTCTTGCAGGACTGGTCGGAGCCGGACGTACAGAGATCATGCGTATCCTGTACGGGGCAGATCTTGGCGGATCCGGTGAGGTCTATCTCCATGGTGAGAAGGTCTTCTTCAGAAGTCCGAAGGAAGCTGTGCAGAAGGGTGTTGTATTACTGCCGGAAGACAGAAAAAGAGAGGGTGTGCTGTTATCGCTGCCGATCAGACAGAATATTGCACTTCCTAACCTGAAGTCTATTTCAAAAGGATTTCTGATGAACTTCAAAAAGGAAAAAGAGATCGTAGAAAAGCAGAAAGAAGATCTGAAGATCGCCTGTTACTCGGTCGATCAGCTGGCAGGAACGCTTTCCGGCGGCAACCAGCAGAAGATCGTACTGGCAAAGTGGCTTGCGTCTTCGGCAGATATCCTGATCTTTGATGAACCTACCCGCGGTATTGATGTAGGTGCCAAACAGGAGATCTATAACCTGATGAATAACCTGTGCATGCAGGGAATGTCGATCATCATGATCTCTTCCGAAATGGATGAAATGATCGGTATGTCAGACCGTATCGTAGTGCTGTATGAAGGCCGTCAGACCGGTGTATTGGAAAAAGAACAGTTCTCACAGGAAGCAATCATGACACTGGCTTCCGGAGAAACCCTGTAAGGAGATAAACGTATGGAAAAATTGAAAAGAGTATTGTCTGCTAATGCGACATGGGTCGTTCTCATCTGCCTGATGGTCTTCTTTACGATCCTCAGTCCGAATTTCATGACTGTCAAAAACATGATCACTGTCCTGAGGCAGGTGTCGGTCAACGGTATCTGTGCTGTCGGTCTTGCGATCATTCTGATCGGCGGCGGTATTGACCTTTCCACCGGTTCGCAGACAGCGGTTGCCGGTATGCTGTGTGCTACGCTGATGGTCAACCACGGCTGGCCGGTCATCCCCTCGTTCATTATTGCGATCGTTGTTACGGCTTTGACGGTAGGTACACTGAACGGTATGGCTGTTGCCTACACAGGCATGCCTCCGCTGATTGCTACACTTGGTACACAGAACGTAGCCCGCGGTATTGCCTACCTGATCACTGACGGATATATCATTTACAACATTCCGGAGCTGGCCAAGGTCATCGGTCAGGGAAGTATCGCAAAGACAGTTCCGTACTGTGTTCTCCTGTTTATCTTCATTCTGTTTGTCGGTGATTTCATCCTGAATAAGACAAGCTACGGAAGAATGCTGTTTGCGGTAGGTTCCAACAAGGAGGCTGCCCGTCTGTCCGGTATTCCCGTCAAGAAGATCCAGATCTCTTCGTTTATTGTCGGTTCCCTGTTTATCTCACTCGGCGGTGTCGTACTGATGAGCCGTCTGAACAGCGGTATTCCCAACGTTGGTACAGATATCTATATCGAGATCCTCTCGGCATGTATTATCGGCGGTATCTCCTCCAACGGAGGACGCGGCAATGTCTTCAAGATGCTGGGCGGTGTTCTGATCATGGGTGTCATCTCCAATGGTATGAACGTTGCCGGTATCTCCGAGTATTATCAGTATATCGTCAAGGGAAGCATCCTGCTTGTCTCCGTAGGTCTCGACTCTTACCGTACAGTTATTCAGACAAGCCGGAGAAGTCATGTGATCCGCAGTGCAGCCAAAGAAAGTGCGTAACGAGGAGGAAATATGGGTCTGTTTCAGTGTAAAATATTTTCACAGGAGCTTTACCGCAGTGTTAATGTCAATGTGATCATTCCGCTGCCTGATTCCAACAATGATTTCTTTGGGGCAGATATCCACTATCCTGCACCGGGAGAGAAATACAGAGTACTCTATCTTCTGCATGGGTTCTCGGCAGATGAATCAGACTGGCAGAGATTCTCACGTATTGAGTCGTATGCACAGCTGAAGAATATCGCTGTTGTCATGCCTGACGGATATAACAGTTTCTATGAGAACAGTCCGTTCGGGGCAGCGTACTGCAGATATGTTGCAGAAGAACTGCCGAAGGCAATGGAAGCGATCTTCCCGATCTCTTCAAAGAGAGAGTACAGGTTCATTGCCGGTCT
>CADBMY010000160.1 GCA_902795905.1 uncultured Erysipelotrichaceae bacterium | reverse complement strand
CCGACGATACGGAGAAGTTCGACAACTCTCTCTTCTCTTTCCTGATCCGTGTTGTAGATGTTATGGATAATCATCGGTTCCTTGATGATTTCACCGACAGTCATACGGGGATTCAGGGAAGCATACGGATCCTGGAAGATCATCTGCATATCCTTGCGGAATGCCTTCAGTTCAGCGCCTCTGATCTTGGCAATATCCTTACCCTCGAATTCGATCGTTCCGCTTTCAGGTTCATACAGTTTAACGATCGTACGTCCGAGTGTGGTCTTACCGCAGCCGGATTCACCGACAAGTCCGAATGTTTCATTCGGTTTTACATCAAAGCTGACATCATCGACAGCCTTAACGATCTGTTTCTTTGAGAAGATACCTTTGGTGACATCGAAATATGTCTTCAGATTCTTTACATCAAGGATTGCATTTTCACTCATTTTGTCACCGCCCTGCTATCAAGTAACCAACAAGAACACTGATGCGTATCGCTGAATGTCGTCACTTCCGGCGGGAAGTCCTTACATACTCTCATTGCGCTTTCACATCTGTCAACGAACGGACATCCCTTCGGAGGATTCAGGAGATCCGGAGGTGAACCGGCAATCGGCTTCAGCTCTTCTTCGTCATCATCTTCAGGATTGGAGATACAGTTGAGCAGACCCTTCGTATACGGATGCTTGGGCTCGTAGAAGATCTCCCTGTCGGTGCCGATCTCGACGATCTTGCCGCCGTACATAATGGCAATACGGTCACACAGTTTAGCAACAACACCAAGGTCATGCGTGATCATGATGATGGCAGAATTACTTGTCGTCTTCAGATCATCGATCAGTTCCAGTACCTGGGCCTGAATTGTTACATCCAGCGCGGTTGTCGGTTCGTCGGCGATGATCAGCTTCGGATCATTTGCCAGAGCGATCGCAATGACGATTCTCTGTCTCATACCGCCGGAGAACTCAAACGGATACTGTGTAATGCTCTTTTCCGGAGAAGGAATACCAACTTTGCGCATCAGTTCGAGAGCTCTCTCGCGGGCTTCCGAACGTGTCATCTTCGTGTGGTTCATCATCGGTTCGATCAGCTGTGTTTCAATCTTCAGGACCGGGTTCAGGAATGTCATCGGATCCTGAAAGATCATTGCCATCGAATTGCCGCGGAACTCTCTCATGAAGTTGTCATAATCTCTTTTCGTTTTGAACTGAGATCTGGAGATATTCTTTCCGTCAAAGGTGACTTCACCGCTGCTGATAATACCGTTATCCGCAAGCAGACCGATGATCGAATACATCGTCTGGCTCTTGCCGGAACCGGACTCACCAACGATACCGAGGGCTTCACCCTGGTCAACGGAGAAGGAAACGTTGCGTACAGCCTGAACCATACCGGAATCCGTCTTAAATTCCGTACTCAGGTTTTTTACTTCTAATAATGCCATATCTGTACCTACCTCGTTCTAGCCTGGAAAGCTTCGCCGATGCCATCACCGACAAAGTTCAGTGCGAGGATGGTCAGGCATATCGCACCTACGGGCCAAACGATCTGGATCGGCTGGGTAAAGATCAGAGCACGGCAGTCATTGGCCAGCTTACCCCAGCTGGGGATTGCGGGGTTAAGACCGATACCAACGAAACTCAGGAATGCTTCCGTGAAGATCGCACCGGGAACCATCATTGTCAGTGAAACAATGATCGGACCAAGCGCATTAATAATCAGGTGCTTCAGCAGAATTCGGCTGTCACTAGCACCGATGACCTTCGCTGCCAGGGAAAACTCCATTTCTTTAAGCGACATGACCTGAGCTCTGACCTGTCTAGCCATACCGATCCAGGACGTAAGGCAAATCGCCAGCATCATACTGCCGATACTGTCGCCGAACACGAGCAGGATCAATACTACATAGATCAGTGAAGGAACTGCGTAAATAATATCGATGATTCGCATCATGACCATATCCACTCTGCCGCCTACATAACCTGCGATACCACCGTAGAGAATACCGATGACAAGGTTAATGGCAGCTGTAGAGAAACCAATGGCCAGAGAGATACGGGCTCCGTACATAACACGTACGAAGATGTCACGTCCGAGTTTGTCGGTACCGAAGAGATGCTGCATACTAGGCAACGCATTTCGGTTTGCCATATCCTGCGTATCGAACTTATACGGTGCAAACATCGGTACAAAGATAGCCAGCAGGATCATGACGATCAGGAAGATCAGACCCACGACAGCCAGCTTGTTCTTTCTGAATCTGTCCCAGGCATCTCTTGCGAATGTCTTGATCGCTACTGCAATAAACTCAGAATTCTTATCTTCTTCAGGAAGAGCCTGAAAGAGATCATCTGTAATAACCATTTTATTTTCAGTCATGTTACGGGCCTACTTTCCTAACTTGATGCGCGGATCAACGATAGCAGCCACGACATCAGATACAAGATTCATGATGATGACGAGCGTTCCGAACAGGATCGTCAGCGCCATAACAAGTGTATAGTCACGATTGGTAATGCTGTTTGTAAACTCAGCACCGATACCGGGAATCGAGAACAGTGTCTCAATAACCAGGGAACCGGTGATCATACCGGCAAACATCGGACCTGCATAAGTAATAACAGGCAGCAGAGCATTCTTCAGTCCGTGTACAACGATCGTACGGATCTCCTTATTACCTTTACTTCTGGACAGTGTGATGTAATCTTCATGCATGACATCTCTGAGAGAACTTCTGGTCAGACGTGTGACCGAAGCAATCGGGCTCAGAGACAGCGCTGCGACCGGAAGAATATAATACTGCGGGCCCTGCAGACCGACGATCGGCAGCAGCTTGAGTTTAACTGCGAAGACGATCATGATCAGCAATGCGAACAGGAAGCCGGGAATGGAAACTCCGAGAGTTGCCACAACCGTGATCAAACTGTTCACCCAGCGGTGTTTGGTCAGTGCTGATGTAATACCAAGAACGAGACCGATAAACATTGCTACGCAGAAGGCAATCGAGCCAAGCTTAGCTGTTACCGGGAAACGCAGTGCAATAATATCAGATACCTGCTGTCCCTTCTTGGAAATAGACTCACCAAAATCCCCGTGAACGGCATTTCTCAGGAAGATAACATACTGTTCAGAGAGCGGCTTATCTAGATGAAACTTCTCCTGAAGTGCTGCATATGTCTCCGGTGCCATGACCTTGTTTTCCTGTTCAAACGGATCACCAGGCATAGCTCTGACACCAAAGAATGTAATCGTAGACAGGATAAGCAGTGTAATCAAACCGATACCCAGTCTCTTAAGAATGTACTTCAGCATCTTTATATCCCCTTTCTATCAGCCTGCCTACTGGCATATCGGCAAGCTAACATACATGCAATTTACAATATTTCACATAAATATACAATAATAATTTTCATATTTTTGAATATTTTCGCCATTTTCTTTCATATGTTTGTAAATATTTTCATTGATTGTTTGTTTCTACTGTCCTAATTACGGTCTGTTTCTGCTATAATTTTTAATCGAGGTGGTTTGTATGTTAAAGAAAGCATTTGATTCCGATAAATATCTCGAACTGCAGAGAAATAAGATCCTTGAACGGATCGGTATGTTTGAAGGCAAGCTCTATCTGGAATTCGGCGGCAAGATGTTTGAAGACTTTCACGCTGCCCGTGTCCTTCCAGGTTATGAGCCCAACAATAAGATCCGGCTGCTCAGTGATCTGAAAGAAGATGTTGAACTGGTGATCTGTATTAACGCTAATAATATAGAACAGTCAAAAAAGCGCGGTGATCTCGGCATCAGTTATGACCAGGAGGTCTTTCGTCTGATCGATGCTTTTAAGGAACTGGATCTCTATGTAGGCAGTGTCGTTATCACTCAATATGCAAACCAGATATCTGCCGACAGCTTCATGCATCAGCTTGATCTTGCCGGTATTCCGCATTATAAACACTATCCGATCAACGGTTATCCGACTGATCTGGAAAATATTGTTTCTGCCAACGGTCTTGGACGCAATGAGTACATCAAGACATCACGGCGTCTGGTCGTTGTGACAGCTCCCGGACCCGGCTCAGGCAAGATGGCAACCTGCATCAGTCAGCTCTACCATGACTCTCTGAACGGGATCTGCAGCGGATATGCCAAGTTTGAGACCTTCCCGGTCTGGAACCTTCCCCTGCATCATCCGGTAAATCTTGCCTATGAAGCAGCTACTGCTGATCTGAATGATATAAACATGATCGACCCCTATCATCTGGAAGCCTACGGACAGACAGCCGTAAATTATAACCGTGATGTGGAGATCTTCCCGGTACTTAACCGTATCATCACAAGGATCCAGAACCGTTCCATCTATAAGTCCCCTACCGATATGGGTGTAAATATGGTGGGCTTCTGCATCACTGATGATCAGGCTGCCCGTGATGCCTCTGCCGAAGAGATCCTGCGCAGATATTATCAGGCTCTTGTTGATGTAAAAGCTGAACGCATTCCGGCTGCCAGTCTGCAGAAGATCGAACTGCTGATGAATGAGATCGGCAAGACACCGGAGGACCGTACGGTCACCCGCGTAGCCCGTGAAAAGGCTGAACTGACAGGTGCTCCCGCATTAGCGCTGCAGCTGCCTGACGGAACCATCGTCACCGGTAAGACATCGTCTCTGTTCGGACCTTCTGCTGCAGTTATCATCAATTCTCTGAAAGCACTCGGCGGTATTCCGAAAGAAACACTGCTGATCGATCCCGGATACGTTACACCGATCCAGGACCTGAAGATCAATAACCTCGGCAACCATAACCCGCGTCTGCACAGTGACGAACTGCTGATCGCCCTTGCCATTACCGCACAGGTAAACAAGGATGCGGCAGCTGCCATGAAACAGCTGGCCAACCTTGCCGGTTCGGAAGCTCACTCTACAGTCATCCTGCCTCTTGAGGATGCCGAAGTCTTCCGCAAGCTCGGTGTCAATGTTACCTTTGACCCTGTCTACCAGCACAAGAAGCTCTATCATAAAAGATAAGGAATAACCTATGAATATATTAAATCAGGAGATCACTGCCGGAATTCCCGCCGGCTTCGCAGTCAGCGTTATCCTGGCTGTCATCGGTATCATCGTATACATGAAAGTCGGAAGACACCACAGAACATCCGCTCTGATTCTGACGATCCTGCTGCTGACAGCGATCTGCGCTGAAGCCTTCTTCCTGCCGACAGCCTCCGTGATCGAGCTGATCATCCTGATCGCTGCCTACGTGATCAGTGAAAAGTCAAAGGACGCAAATGTCCGCAAGGATGACGGCAGCTGGATCAATGCACGCAAGTTTACGGATGACTATACCGAAAGTGACAGCGGAACCGGCTGTTATGTCATCACAGTCTTTGACAAGGAGAATGTGGACAACCATGCCCAGGGCTATGAGAAAGCATATGTCGGCAGTTCGCACAACATCTCCAAGGAGATCTATAACGTCCTGACCAATAAGTCGATCAGCCGTGCTTATGAAGATCTGCAGGAAGGCAAACACGCCTTTGTCAAAATTGTTCCCTGCACAAAGGAAAATGTCAACGAGATGCAGGAACGTCTGATCCGTATGTACGATGGTATTCCTTATATGATTTCATTTAAGGAAGCCAGAGAGAAAAGGATGAAAAAACAGTAATGATCATACAAAGCAGAAATGTCTGGTATCGCAACAGCTTTCAGCCTCTGCAGCTTGAGCTTAACGGCAGCCGGATCTCCCGTATTCTTCCTTACGGTGAGAAAAAAAGTATGCTTGACTACGGGGATGCTTTTATCATCCCCGGTTTTATTGATGT
>CADBMY010000159.1 GCA_902795905.1 uncultured Erysipelotrichaceae bacterium | reverse complement strand
TTCCGCTGCTTTGGCTGTGACTGTTTCTGCCGCGGCTGCGATGACTGCTGTCTCTGGTGCCGGCACCGTTTCTGCCGGATGCTTCTCCGGCAGGACTGCTTTCTGGTCCATCGCTGCCTGCGCATAGGTGTCGGCGATCTCCAGGCTTCTGTATTCCACCGTATACTTCGGTACTTCGACAGCCTGTACAGGTTCTGTTACCTGTTCTGTTTCCGGCTCTTTTACTGTTTTCTTTTTACGGGATACTTTCTTCTTCGGTTCCGCAGTTTTCTCTCCGTTTTCAGCTTTTGCCGATTTCCTGCGGGCAGGCCTCTTCGGTGTCTGCTCAGCCGGATCGGAAGCTGTCTTGCGGAGTCTTGCGGTGGTTGTTTTTGCGTGCGAAGAAACCTCTTCGCTGTTTTTGGAAGAGGTTTTCCGTTTCTTTTTCGTTTTTACAATTTCTTCGCTCATATCTAGTCAATTGAATGGATAAAAAATGTGCACAGGGCACATTTTGTTATCAGGCTCTGCCGGAATACTTACCGTCTGCGGTGGAGATCAGTACCATCTCCCCGTTCTGAATGAATAAAGGTACCTTGATCTCAAGTCCTGTCTCGACCTTGGCATTCTTGGAAGCCGATGTCGCTGTGTCTCCCTTGACGGCCTGTTCACATTCGACGATCTGCAGTGCTACCTTATCAGGCAGAATAACACCGATGACTTCCTGTTCATACATTGTGATCGTAACGTTCTCGTTGACCTTCATGAACTTCATCTCCCACTCCAGACGGCTCTTGGGGATCTCTACCTGTTCATATGTCTCATTATCCATAAAGACAAGAGATTCACCATCATCATAGAGATACTGCATGACCTTTCTGTCGACATGCGCAGGTTCTACCTTGTCACCGCCGGTAAAAGAGATCTCATTGATCACACCTGTACGGAGATTCTTGACCTTGGCTTTGACGATCATCTGACGCATTGCAGTCTTATTCAGATCAAGATTCAGTACAGTATAAAGATTGCCTTCATATTCAAACGCTGTTCCGGGTTTTAAATCATTGACAATAATCATTTTAATATACTCCTACGATTTAATTTTATAGATACCGCATTTTTTGTCAACGCTTGCGGAAGCCTGTCAAAGCGAATTAAGGATCTCCCCTGCTCTGTGTATTTTTCCCTGAGATCTTTCGTGGAATTCCTGTTTTTGCGGCAAATATAAATGGTGAAGGAGGCTGTATCGGAACCATGATGGAAGAACGTCTGCGGGAGTGTCTGCGCACTGCTCTGCATTACCATGTGACGGATATTCACTTTAATCTTCAGAAAGACCGGGAGCTGACGATCGAAATGCGGGTCAACGGTGTCATACGGATGCTGAAGCCGCAGCCTGATGATCTGCGCTTTTTCCGCTACCTGATGTTCCGGGCCGATCTGGATGTCAGCGATATCCTGCTGCCGCAGACCGGAAGATTCGAGTTTGAGGTCGACGGTAAGACACTCGCCTTGCGTCTGGCTCTTGTCTCCAGTCTGCATATGACTTCCGGGGTCCTGCGTATCCTGAACAACCACCGGCCTCTGACCGTAGATATGCTGAGTACCGATCCTCTGCAGAACGACTGGTTTCGCGATATACCGCATCACCGCAGCGGCTTCTATCTGTTCAGCGGACCTACCGGCAGCGGGAAGACCACCACCCTGTATACGATACTGAACGAAGTGGAGGGAAAGAAGATCTTTACCCTCGAAGATCCCGTCGAGATCTATTACGACAAATATGTGCAGCTGCAGGTCAACGACAAGATGAATCTCGGCTATGCGGAAGGCATCAAACAGCTGATGAGACATGACCCGGATATCGTCATGGTCGGAGAGATCCGCGACAGCGAAGCCGCAGAGATGGCAATACGCTGTGCTCTTACCGGTCATCTTGTTGTCTCTACGATCCATTCATCAAGCTGTATTACGGCGATAGAGCGTCTTTTGGAGCTTGGTGTATCCTCCTTCCAGCTGCAGGATGTCTTACGGGGAGTGATCAATCAGCGTCTTTACAGTACGGACAGCGATCTTCGGATCACTGTCTACGAGATCATGAACAGAAAGGAGCTGGTGTACTATTTCAGCCATAAAAGCCACAGTCCGGGGTACCGGGGACTCACCGAAAAGCTCAGTGAATGCATTCAGAACGGGTATCTTACGGAAGCAGAAGCAGCCGAAGATCTTGATCGGTAAGCTGGACTGCGAAGGTATCTCAAGACTGCTGAACAGCGGTTTTTCGCTGACTGAGACTCTGGATCTGCTGCAGTCAAAGGACAATACTGCCGCCTTTGATCATCTGCGGAAAGAACTGGCACAGGGAAAACTGCTGTCTGCCTGCTTTACCGACATTACCCCCAGGATCTACCGCCGGCATCTTTCTGCCTTTCTGCAGTATCTGCCCTTTCCGGAAGCCCTCGCTTTGACCGTATCCATCACCAGGGAGAGCGATGCCATGCGTAAGAAATACCTGCGCAATCTGCTGTATCCCTCACTGCTTTTCATCGGTACCGTACTGGGTATGGTCATCTTCAACGAGTTCTGCTTTCCTGCTCTGTATTCACTGATCGAAAGCTTTAACGGTGATCCGTCTTTGTACCTGCACATGCATACCGTGATCCGCATTCTGACATCAGCAGTCATCCTCGTGCTGGTCATCACCTTTTTCATCCTGCTCTGGATCATGGTCAAAGGCAGACAGATCAAAAGCTATCAGTTCATGCAGAAGCACTTTCCCGACAGTATGCTCATCCAGTATGTATCGGCAGAGTTCATCCGCTTCTTCCGCGAATGCATACACTGCAACATACATACCAGGAAGACCCTGCAGATCATTGCGGATATTCCCAACCGTCCGTTAACAGCGTATCTTGCGGCAACCGTGTCGGAATCCCTGTCCCAGGGCACCCGTTTTCTTGAAGCTGTAGACTCCCCTGCTCTTGATTCCCTGCTGCTCAAGTTTATCCGTATTGCTGTTTACTCATCCGATCTCGAGAACATGCTTACAGGGTATCTGGATCTTTCTCAGCAGAGACTGGACAGGCAGTGCCGCCGCATTACCAACACCGTACAGCTGATCTCGTATGCAATGATCGGTGTCGTACTGGTGTTTGTGTACCAGGTGTTGATGCTGCCAATGAACATCCTTACCCAAATTTAGTTCACACTTCTCATTGGCACAATAGTGTTACCAATGAATATCCTTACTCAGATTTAACCTGCATCTCTCATTGGCACAATAGTGCTGCCAATGAATATCCTAATTCAGATATAAAGGAGGTTTTATGAACAGACTGAAAAAAGGCTTTACGCTGCTGGAAATGGTGATCGTTGTATGTATCATTTCCATTCTTTTCCTTCTTACCGTACCGAATATCCAGAAAGTCCTGACGATCGTAAACAAGAAAGGCTGTGATGCCCAGGTCAAGGTCATCGATTCCGCGATCCTGCAGTACAGGCTTGAATATGATGAAAATCCCGGGAGTATCGGAGATCTAGTCAGTGCCGGTCTGATCACGGATAAGCAGACTTCGTGTGATGATGACCGCAGTATCAGTATCAGCGGCGGTAAGGCTTATGCGCAGTAAGGGTTTTCTGGCGGCGGAAGCTCTAATCGCTGTCTTTGTCTTAAGCCTGCTGACTTCCCTGACCCTGCAGTACAGAGAACAGACAAAAGATACACGTAAGCTCTTTCCTGATGAATACCTGAGAATACAGAGCGAGAGTATCCTGACAGGCAGAGAACATACGATGTTTATGGAACCGGATATCCGGGTTCATTTCAACGGTCAGGGCAATGTGGATCAGGCGAAGACGCTGTATTTTACACGGCATGGGCACAGCCGGCGTATCATCATCGAACTCGGAGGCGGACGTCTTGTCATTCCGGACTGATGGTTTCCTGCTGACGGATTCTCTGATCGGGCTGATCGCTGCGGTCGTGATCGTCGAACTGTGTGCCCTTACCGTCAGGATCCGGCTAAACCAGAGTGTGATCATTACTGACAAGATCAGAGAAAGTGAGGAGAGATATGAAGAGATCATCCGGGGTATTCCGACATGTGTGATCGTATCCGCGGAAGCAGACGGCGAAACCGGGGATTCCTGCTCGAACAGTTTCTGATTCCTCTGATCATTGCCCTGATCCTGGTGCCTGTAATGACTTCATGTATCGGTATTCTCGGACATGGCATGTCACTGGCGGATGAGGTGCAGGATGAGATCGCCCTGGCACAGTTAAGACATGTCATGATTGCGTCCAACGACTGTCAGGTATACAGTTCATCCGTTTCCTGTATCTATCATGAACAGGATATACGGATCGAACAGGTCAACCGTTTTCTGCTGATCAGGCCCGGTACCTGGATCTTTCTCAGTGATGTGGATACCTGCAGCTTTGCGCTGGAGGATCAGTGCATCGTCCTGTATTACCGGCGGGCTGACAGACAGTACCGGAGGGTCCTTGTCCATGCGTAGAGGTTTTATCAGTACGTATTATCTGGTGATCTTTCTGATTGCTGCGGGTCTTGTGTCCGTGATCCTTTCCAACGTTGATAACAGGCTCAAAACAGCCGCAAACATGATACGTGTGAACAAGTACCTGGCCTGTGAAGAAACGGTCGTAAACGGGCTGAAATGCGCTCTCAGGAATGATGGTCCCGAGAGCGGCACATACTCCGTAAACGGTGTGACATACACGGTGGAGGCCGGAGAAAAACAGGCATACGTAACGATCAGTATGCCTGTTTATGAAGTATTAACTGTGTATTATGACAGAGAAACCTGTCATATCTATGATTATGATGTTACTCGGGAAGAGACACCCCTTTAGCCACCATCCGCAGATACGGATTTGTCAGTTTTTCCTGGTGGATCGTACTGTCGGCACCATGTCCTGACAGTACCCGGAGGTCATCGTCATAACTCAGTATCTTTGCAAGACTGGCCGCCATCTCCGCATCATTGCCTGAATAGAGATCGGTACGTCCGATCGTGCCGGCAAACAATGTATCACCGGTAAAGAGCACATTGCGGTAACG
>CADBMY010000158.1 GCA_902795905.1 uncultured Erysipelotrichaceae bacterium | reverse complement strand
GCCGCCTGAATACGGGCAGAGAATGACGGAACATGCACAAATGCACAGCGTCCCCTGTCCCCCGCATACTCATTGGCTGCACATGCCGCAAGATATGTCTTTCCCGTTCCCATCGGTCCGTACAGAAAGATTCCCTGCCTTGCCTTATAACTCTCAACAACCGTGCCGAGGATACTCAGATACTTCGGATCTTCACCATTCAGTTCGATCTTTGCAAAGGACAGCTGATACATCGAGGGATTCAGGTCATTGACCAGATATCCGGCAAGATGTGCTTCTTTCTTCTGCTTATCCTGAAGATACCGGCACGGTTGTAATGAACTGTCAAGAACACCGTCATATACCGGCATCTCCCGGTAACCGGTCTGTTTCTGCCTGCAGGATGAAAGACCCTGACAGTTACGGCAGGCAATACTGTTCTGACGGATCATCTCCAGTCTGTAGGGATGGCGTGTATACTCATTCTGCGGTACCCCGGCAGCTTTCATCACCGCCGCAAAGTCCCTGTCCTGCATCAGATCTCTGATCAGCTGTTCCTTCTCCTGCACGCTGCCCTGACCCACTCCCGGATCCAGATTCATTCTCTTCATGACTTCTTCAGTCCTTTCATCAGTGCTTCGATCTCTTCAGCCGAGCGTTCTTCACTGTTATTCTGCATATCCCTGCTCATATACTCCGGCAGGACATCTTCCTTCTTTGTACTCCGGTAGGATACCGTCTGCTTGCGGGTCTCCGCAAAAGCCTGCTCACGCGTTGTCACACCGTCTCTGGCCCATTCTCCGGCAACCATATCCACAAATGCCTTGACCAGCCGGTTCTGGCTCTTTTTCAGGATATATTCGATCATGACATTGATCACATCGGGAGGAAACTGCATATCTACAGACAGATGCTCAAGCAGCTTACGGTCGCTGAGGGATACAGCAGCACCGTTCTGCTTTGCCTGCAGGAATGATACCGGCGGCAGATCATACGGATCTTTCGCCTGAGTAACATCCGGGGCTGTTTTTTCCGCCATGTATTTCAGTTTATCCGCATCAAAAGTCATCGTGTTGATATCTACACAGCGGCTGACCAGGATCCGCATGCGGTCCACGGAAAGCCCGTGTACGGTCGCCAGCTTGCCGATCAGTTTCAGATTCTCCTGTGTGCGCAGCTCAGCCGGGAAAACCAGTGTACTTGTTGTCGCAATAAAGTTCTCATAGTCAAAGTTGATGGCTGTGTCATCGTCGCTGAAACGGTATTTCGGACGGATCGTCGTATACTGGATCTCTGAGGCAATACTGCGGTCTGCCTTCGGCTTAACGACCGGACGTGTGATCTCGGTATAGTTCTTCCGGCTGCCGGCTTCTTCCCGCAGTTTATGGGCTGTAACCTCCAGATTGCGTCTTTCGATGTTTGCCGCAAGCACCGTCATATAACCATCATCGGCGAGGAATTCCTCCGTACGCATAGGTGCAGCCAGTTCATACAGATATGTATTGCGGCTGTCAGCCTCTGATACCCATGTCCTTAACAGACCGTATTCCTCCAGACGGATCCTTGCCCGCTCCAGATCATCAGCCGAAAGATTCATGATCAGGGACAGCCGGGAATGACTCTCCTGACTGCGCTGATGATAGCTTTCACTGTACAGAGTCATATACAGCGATACAGCTGTACTGCCGATCAGCGGCTGATACAGGGAAAAAAGACTGCGCAGATGATCATCGCTCAGCTGTATGCCGCATTCCGCACGATACATATCTTTACCCTTCAATTCCATTTTCCGCCTCTTTCAGCCACTGTCTCAGTTTATCTCTCAGCTCTTCCACTGTACCGTCATTATAGAACACAATATCGGAAGCTTCTATCTGTGCTTTTCTGCCGATCTGTGATGCCAGCCGTTCTTCGGCTTCTTTCCTTGTATATCCGCGGTCTCTGATACACCTGTTGATCGCTGTTTCATCCTCACAGGTGACCGTGATCGTCAGATCAAAGAGATCCTGCCAGCCCACCTCGAATAACAGCGGCACCTCCGCAAAAACGATCTTCTCCGAATCATGTTCGCGGAAACAGTCAAACATCTTCTGCTTCACATACGGGTGCACGATACCGTTAAGTTCTTCCCTTTTCTCCTCATCCGCAAAGATCAAAGAAGCCAGTTTCTTTCTGTCGACAGTCTCATCTTCCCGCAGGATTTCTCTGCCAAAGTGTTCAATGACCTGTACATAGCCGCTTTCTCCGGGGTCAAGACACTGTCTTGCCGCAAGATCACTGTCAAAAACAGTAAAACCCATTTCCCTGAGGATCAGAGAAACGGTTGATTTACCCGCTGCGATCGTTCCTGTTATTCCTGCTTTGATCATTTTGCCTGACATACGGGGCAGTAATAGCTGCTTCTGCCACCGATCCACTTTACTTTTATCTCATGTCCGCACCTGCGGCATATCTTCTGACCGTGTACCATACAGTCATTCTGAAACAATCCCGTTACACCCAGAGAACTGGTATATGAACGGATCGTCGTTCCGCCCGCTTTGATTGCTTCCGCCAGGATCAATCTGGTGTTATCAACGATATTCTGCCGGTCTCTCTGTGTGAGTCTTGCACAAGATCTGCCGGGACGGATACCGCTTGCCGAGAGGATCTCATCTGCGTAGATATTGCCGATACCGGCAACGAGCTGCTGTTCAAGCAGTACCGACTTGATCGGTGCCCGCCTGCCCCGGCAGTATTCCCTGATACGGTCAGCTGTATACTCTTCATCAAACGGTTCCGGACCGAGATCATGGAAATGAGAGAGATCGGGATCTTTTTCAATGATCTCCATTCTTCCGAACTTACGTGTATCATGATACCGCAGTTCCTTACCGCCCGATAACTGAAACACAATATGAATGTGACGGTTCAG
>CADBMY010000157.1 GCA_902795905.1 uncultured Erysipelotrichaceae bacterium | reverse complement strand
TATATGATTTGAGAGGGCAACATGGAAAAGATAAAGCAGAAATTTAACAGTGATCATCTGTTGTATATCATTGCGGGAATCAGTTTCCTGCTGATACTGACAAGATATATTTTTGAGTACGCCAATATGAATACCATGTTTACCGATCCTGCCAGTCAGATCGTACAGATGTTTGAGATGCACCGGACAGGGATGATCTTCCCGCCTAACTGGTATGACAGTACAGAGATACATCTGCTGACATATCTGATGTATCCGATCTCATTTGTAGTGAAGAACGGTATTGTTGTACGGAATATTGCGGAGGCTATCTGTGCCGTTGTTCTGTTAATTCTGATCATCAGGCTGATGAAGACACTGTTCCGCAGTCGTTCCTGGCTGATCGTCGTACCGATCATCTTCAGCAATCTGTTCCCGGGCTTCTTTACCAGGTACTTCTTTGCCTACGGGGATTATCTGCAGAGTCTTTTCTGTGTACTGGCTGCGTTTATTCTGCTGTTCACAATGACGGATGAGTACCTGAATATCAGGAAGGGTAAGTATACTGTACTGTTTATCGTGCTGTATATGATCAGTGTGTGCTGCTCCACGGCGATCGGCATGCAGGGATGGTCAGGACTGATCATACCGCTTTGCGGAGGCATCGTCCTTCTGTATTACGTCTTATACGTAAAGGGAGATGATCACTTCCAAAAGGGGATCAGGAATGCGGCAGTACTGATCGTCATGACCGGTGCTGCAGGTGTTGTCGGCACTATACTTCACAAGACGGTAGTTGAGCATCTGATGCATATCAGCGGACTTGGCGGTGCTGTACTGTTTGCGGCTGAAGATGTTTTCCTGAACGTGCCTTCCGTGATCTACGACGGCATATTTGAGTATATTCTGGGTATACAGCCCGGGTTCTCCTTCTTCTCCCCGACAGGCATCCAGACGTGGGTCAGGGTCTTCGCTTTCTGTTTCCTGTTCGTTGTTATTCCGTATAAGGTATGGAAAGAGAAGAGTGATGATCTGAAGGTCGTTCTGTACAAATACTTCTGCATGGTCAGTTTACTGATCATCTTACTGATCGCTTTGTTCAGTCAGGCCTTCTATTATCCGACGACGATCCGTTATTTCATCTTCCCGTATTTCTTTATCATCCTGCTTGACGGGGACTATATCTACAGGCATTATTTTGAGAATCACAGGGGTAAGTGGATCCACGGCTTCGTCCTGCTGGTAAGTATGCTGGTGGTCAATGCCAATCTGATCCTGCCGTTAAACTACCGTAAAGCATATCTTGAGGATATGAAGAATAAGAAGGGTCTGGTCAATTACCTGAAGGAACAGGATCTGACATTCGGGTTTGCCCAGTTTACGCAGGCCAACAAGAATACTGCACTGGCTAACGGTGAGGTACAGGTGAACTCAGTGATGCTGGGCGGCAATTATGTAAATAAACATTACTGGCTCTCTTCTTCCGACTGGTATGAACCGGACTATCATACCGGGGAAACATTCCTGCTGGTCTACAGCGGTGATGCGGAGAGGTATGAAGAGCTTCTTTCGGCTGCGGATGATATGCCCCTGAAAGATAAAACAAGCCGGATACTGCAGTATGAGGATTACGATATCTGGGTATTTGACTACAACGTTGTTTCGGATTTCCGGTGAGATATTACTGACCCCGACAGACAGATAAAAAGATGGTCACGTTTGTGATCATCTTTTGTATATACCGTATTATCCGGCAAATAAACCGAACAGATACTTGAGCAGGAAGGCCACGATGAACGCTGCCAGGGCACCGAGGAGTGCCAGGACAGGCTTTGGGAGATTGATCTCTTTCTGTTTTTTCTCAAACTTGTGCAGTAAGCCTGCAGAGATCATGAAGATCATGATCAGGGATACATAGACAAGAGTCTCGCTGTATACATGTAACATGTCGGTGATCCTGCTGTATCCGTCCGGAACAGCCAGTTCGAGGAAGAACAGTACCGCAAGGGCACAGACACCGAGCAGGCTGTGATCCCTGACGTTCTTGATGACGGCAGCTTTTTCGGCTCCGGCATAGTCAGCCATCTTTTCGGCTGTGTTCTTTACATCTTCGTTCATTTCCGCACTTTTTCTTTCTCCGTCGATCAGTTCCGGAATACTGACATCGTAGAACTCTGCGATCTCTGTTAACAGACTGATATCAGGCATGTTGGTGCCTGTCTCCCAGCGGGATACGCTCCTGTTGGATACATTCAGATGTTCTGCCAGCTGCTCCTGTGTCAGTCCTTTTTCTTTCCGGAGTGTTTTTAGAAATGTTCCTATTTTCATCTGATCCATGGGGAAGATCTCCTTTCGCTGTCAGTATAGTTTCCGGTATGATCCGCTGAACACGACACAAAGCGGGAATTGCCGTGTTTTTGGGGATTGGACAGCACTGTCCTGCACATAATTGTATTATAACGGCTTTGGAACAGATCTTTTTCCGGTTATCCGGGGTATGCGCGATGTCGGGAATTATCTATGACTGTCTGAAGATAAACCGTTTGGACAGCAGATAATTCACGAGGATAACAACTGCCTGCACGATGTACTTGGCGGTTGTTTTATTGATCATCAGGATCTCC
>CADBMY010000156.1 GCA_902795905.1 uncultured Erysipelotrichaceae bacterium | reverse complement strand
TAGGCACCTTCCTCGATGCATACTTCTTTGACTACACCGCTGACCGGCGCCTTGTACTGCCTGGTCTCCTTGTCGGCTTCGGTCTCGATCAGCACCTGTCCCTTACGTACTTCATCACCGGGTTTTACCGCTACCTTCGTGCACTTGCCGCCTTCGATCACACGCAGTTCTTCGATCTGTTCCTTTTCCTCTGCCGTGATCACTGCAGCTACCTGTCCAAGACGCACATATTTGCCTTCCTCAAGGCCGATCTCCGTCACAACACCATCGATGCCTGCCTTGTACTGTCTGGTCTCCTTGTCAGCTTCCGTCTCAGCAATGACCTGTCCCTTCGTGACCTTGTCACCGGCTTTGACAGCGATCTTTGTGCACTTGCCGCCCTCAACGATGCGGATCTCTTCCTTCTCTGCTGCTTTCGTCTGTGTATTCTCTGCCGGCTTTGCCTGTACTTCCTCAGCTTCCATCTTTACCAGCAGCTGCCCAAGTCTTGAGAACTCACCCTCTTTGATTCCTGTTTCCAGGATCTTACCGGCTGCCGGGGCTTTGTACTGTCTTGTTTCCTTATCTGCTTCGGTCTCTACCAGTACGGTATCGGCACTGACGGTATCTCCTGCCTGTACATGGACCTTTGTACACTTACCGCCTTCTACTGCCCGTATCTCTTTTACTGCCATTTTGTTATCCCTCCGTCTTGTATGAAAAGAACGGCAGATGCCGTTCCTTGATCAGGTTGTCTCTTTGTCTAGAGTAAGTTCAGAACTTCATCTACAGTAGGCATATCCACGATGTTTGCGGCATAGTGTACGTATGTTGCGACACCGTTTTCATCAAGGATAAACATTGCCGGAAGCTGCTGTTCATCACCCTCATAGTCACCGTGAGAGAAGCCGGCTTCCTTGGCAGCCTTACCCTTAGCCATCAGTTTCTCCATCTGACCGCCTGCCAGTTCTTCCATTGAAGCTGCCGGTTTGATCTCCAGTTCCTTATAGATCTTCATCTCAGGATCACAGATGATCTCAAACGGAAGTGTCGCATTCGTTCTCTGCAGATCATCCTGAATGTGCTGAGGATCACTCTGCATCAGTACGAATACCTGTGCATTCTTTGCTTCAAACTCCGCATATCTGTCTGCGATCAGCTTGCAGTCATAACGGCAGACTGTGCAGCCAATATAACGCAGGACCCAGACAACTGTCTTCTTGCCGATGAACTCTTTTTCAACAGTCAGACCTGTCTTAAAACCTGTATCGAATGTAAAGTTTGGGAATTTCTCACCAACATTTAAACGTGTCATTATATTATCCTCCATAACTATGTATAGTATACCATTAATGATCGAATAGTTTACCGACTGATAAAACTATTATTACTCTTCCGGTCCGCTCAGATACTTCTCAAACTTGTCAGCCTCTTCCGGAAATGCCTCAAAGAATACCGCTGCCATATGCTTGCACATCATATCCCTTGACGCAAACGGACAGTCACATGAAGAAAGATGCGGTCTCTCCAGATCGATCCTGGCTGTATATCCGGTTTCTTCGGTACCTTCCACATGTGCAGTATATACACTGTCCGTGATCTGTTTCAGGTTGCGGACATTCCCTGCCCGGTGATATTCAAGACCTCTGATCAGGATACTCTGCCGGAAGTATCCGGTGAAATTCTCTCTGTTTGACATATATTTACCTCTGTTCATATTATACCCCATGATATTTAAATCATTGACTGAAGTGCAGACAATGAATCATACTTTAGAAAAAGGAGTGACACTTATCATGGGAATTAAAACACCGTATATTTCCGAGATCGCACCGGATACCTATGCCATTAACGAATTCGGACTGAACGCCATGTTTCTGTGCGTCGGCAGTGAAAAAGCTCTGCTGATCGATACCGGTACAGGTGTATGCGATCTGAAGGCAGAAGTAGCCAAGTTAACAGACAAACCGTATGATGTTGTCCTGACCCACGGACATTTAGACCATGCCGGCGGCATCGGTATCTTTGACAAGGTATATATCCACGAAAGAGATATCGAAATGGCTAAAAATCTGACCAGGGAACAGCGTCAGCACTATGCGGATACCCTCGGCAAGATGAGAGGCTATACGGTATACGACTACACAACAGATGATGTATGGGAATGGGAGAAACTGCCTGAGTTCGTAACGATCGATGAGGGATATGTCTTCGATCTCGGCAACAGACAGCTGGAAGTCTTCTTCACCCCCGGTCATACCGCAGGTTCCATTACCCTGCTCGACAGGAAGAACCGCATCCACTTCAGCGGTGATGCCTGCAATGGCAATACTCTGTGCCTTGGCGCAAGTATTACCACGCTGTTAAGAACTGCTGAGAAGATCAAGGCTCTGGAACCTGAATTCGATCAGGACTTCAACGGACATATCGGTTATGCCGGTATTCCTACCTGCTTCTCACAGAAGAAGACGATCCGTGATGATGTGATCACCATCTGCAAGCAGATCCTCAAAGGTGAAGCAGAAGTCAGTGAACAGGCCTTCCTCGGCGGAGTCAGCTACGGCGCAAACTACGGTAATGCCCGTGTTGTCTTCAACAAGGATACTCCGATGGTAAGTGAGGGTGAGGAACCCTATCCGTTAGACTGAACAGAAGATCATACTGTTAACGAAAAGTAACCGTACACCGGTTACTTTTTATATTTACTCATCTCTCAGTATCTTCTGTATACTGCGGAATACATCCTTCGGTCTGTACTGTTCATCCAGCAGTCCGCCGTGTGCATTCCAGTGATAATCGTTAT
>CADBMY010000155.1 GCA_902795905.1 uncultured Erysipelotrichaceae bacterium | reverse complement strand
CTTCAGCAGATCGATGAAGTATCTCTGCGCGCGGGTCAGATATGCGCCATGGCGGTAGACTGCCAGTACGTTCCAGTCCACATCCGAACCTGTATACCGGTAGCACTGGTTCTCCCGCAGACCGCCCTGGGGGATGATCGCACGCTCCGAGACGATCGTGGCGCCAAGTCCCGCGTTAGCCAGCTGCACAGCCGTAATGCCTGATGTCACGACGACGACTTCTGCCGGGTCTATGCCTGCCTCGTGGAGCATCCTTTCCGCATACTTGCGGATATACTGGCCATCTCCCATCAAAATGAACGGTACCCCCTTCATCTTCGAGATATCGACCATTGGCAGCTGCTCACTGTTACCCGGTTCCAGGATCATCTCCTTTGTGATCAGTGATCTGTCCGCAACCAGGTAGAGTTTCTCCTTGTAGATCAGTTCTGTCGTCAGTCCTGCCGGCAGATCGGATTCATTACCCGGTAAGATTGCAAGATCGATCCTGCCGTTTTCCAGATCATGTACAATGACGGAAGAACGCGCTTCCCGCAAACGCAGTGTTACCTTCGGGAAACTGTGTTTGAACTGTTCCAGTACCTTCGGCAGCATGTATCCTGCCCTTTCGGTCGGAATACCGAGGTTGATCTCTCCGGATTCTTCATTGCCGATATCATGCAGCTCCCTGAGCAGATCATCATTCATCTTCAGTATCTCACGGGCTGTCTCCACATAGCGTCTGCCGGCATAGGTCAGCGTGATCGGGGTCGTCTTTCTGTCAAACAGTTTGACTCCGGTCTCCTCCTCTACCTTGGAGATCACATAACTCAGGGAAGGCTGGGCAATATACAGCTTCTTGGCAGCGGCTGTGATACTTCCGCACTCGGCAGCGGTAACGATATATTTCAGTTCACGGAAATCCATGTTTACTCCTGTTCTACAAATACAGCATCTTTCAATGTCACAAAGGTCGCGGGTCCTTCACTGTACATGACAAATTTGCCGACAACGGTGATGATCTCTCCCTCCTGCGGATACTTTCCCTCTTTCAGGATAAACTCGATCCCCTGTGCACAGCAGGCTGTCGCATCCGGGATCAGGCAGTTGTGGTACGTCTTCTTCGTCTTACTGTCATAGAAAGGCGTATAGATTCCTTCCATCCTGACGATCTTACCGAGATAGTTCTGCGGTGTATACATCATATCGGATACCTGTGAATAGATCATGGTTTGTGATAACCCGACCAGATCCACTTCGATCGTCCTGTCATCCTTCACGGTCTTCACGGTATGCAGAGTGGGATCACCGGTATACACAGGAGAGGCTGTACTCTGGTTCAGTACATCCTTCACTGTCTGCGTACCGCCTGAAGGCCGTGCCGAAGCCGATTCTTTCTTCGTACATCCGGACACCGTAAGTATACACAGAATGAGCAGTATGACTTTCTTCATATCTGTATTCTATCATGTATGGTTTGTAAAGATATCTTTCGGTTCTCTATTCTTCCGCTATAATAGTACTGATGAAAAGAAGAGGAATTACAGCTGTTCTGTACTATCTGTTAACAGCTGTCATGTGTATTACATTCTGTACCGGTGTCTACAGTTTTTTTACGGTTCCGGCACAGGCAAAAGAAGAAGCTGAAGAAATCGAGAGGATGCTCAGACAGCGGCAGGAAGAAGCCGAAGAACGCCGAAGGATAGCCATGGAGGAAGCCCGCAAGCGCCGGGAAGAGGAACAGCGTCTGGCCGAGGAGGCTGCCCGCTATCCGCTGAAACAGCGCTACAGTGATGCCTCTGAGATGTATATCGTCGGGATCGGTGATTCGGTCATGCTGTCGGCTCTGCCGCAGCTGTACAATACATTCCCCAACGGTTACTTTGATGCGGTATTCGGACGGACGATCTACGAAGGGAAAGTCGTTACCCAGCAGCTTGCTGCCCAGGATGCACTGGGGGATGCGGTGATCTTTTCCCTCGGTGCCAACTCCTACATTGAGGAAAGTGACGTCGAAGAACTGATCGAGATGTGCGGTGACAGACCGACATTCTGGATGTCTACGTACGGGGTAGCCAATGACTCTACACAGAAGATGCAGAATGTTGTTGCCAGGCACGAGAACGCATTCATGATCGACTGGGGCTCCTATGCCTATCCGCATGCGTCACAATGGATCCTGGCAGATGGTCTGCATCCCAATGCTGCAGGTTCGGAAGCCTATGCCGGACTGATCAGAGAAGTGATCAATGAACAGGCTTTGAACAAGAAGCCTGAGGAGACAGAAGGATGACACGCCGGCGCAGTGCAATCGGCGGCCTTGACGGACTGCGTACACTGGCTCTGCTCGGTGTACTGATCTACCATGCCTTCCCGCGGGTACTGCCGGGCGGGTATTTCGGCGTTGTGCTGTTCTTCGTGATCAGCGGTTTCCTGACAGCCCTGTCCTCTGTACGCCGTGACAGAGTGCCGTTATTCTCCTATTGGGGCAGACGTCTTGTACGTATCTATCCCTCGCTTGTGATCATGCTGTTTGTGACCGTGGAAGTTCTGGCTCTGGCCGATAAGTTCAAGCTGATGTCTGCCCATGAAGAGATCACAAGCATCCTGCTTGCCTACAACAACTACTGGCAGATCTCCAAACAGGCAGATTACTTCGCCAATCTGGCCAACACCTCTGCCTTTACCCACCTGTGGTATATCGCCATCCTGGTACAGTTCGAACTGGTATGGCCTATCCTCTATGCGTTATACAGACAGAGACGCAGTCTGCGCATCTTCGGTATTCTGACAGTTGTCAGTCTGCTGATCATGCCGGTACGTGCCCTGCTGCAGGCTCCGCAGAATGTGCTGTATTACGGTACCGACTGCCGTGTCCATGCCCTGCTTCTGGGAGCTCTTGCCGGTCTCTGGTATGGCGAAAGTGAACGCAGAGGCAGACGCTTCCGGATCCGTCCGGTGATCTCGCTTGTGTTTACGGTTCTGTTTCTGGCCGTCAGTATCTTCCTGTATGTGAAGGTGCCCGGTACCGAAGCCGGTGTATATCGATACGGTCTTGTGCTCTATGCCCTGCTTTGTACGCTGATGGTCATTGTCTGTGCAGGCAGCAGAAAAGTCACCGGTACCCTGCTGGATCTTGCGCCGTGCCGTTTCCTCAGCAAGTACAGCTATGAGATCTACCTGTGGCAGTATCCGGTATTCTTCGTCGGTACGATCCTGAAGATGACATCTCCCTGGGCTGTATGTGCAGAGATCATCATCGTTCTGATCCTGAGCATCTGGACCAATACGTTTACCAATTACGGTCTCCTGCCGAAAAGAAAAACGTCTGCCGGATAAACAGACGTTCTGTATGATTTGCACAATGATCCTGCGGGATCATTTCTTTTTGTCTTCTTCCTGTTCTTTTCTCTTCTTTTCCTCTTCTTCCCGGTTGATCTCATCGATCCGATCCAGAAGACTCTCAAGGACCGCACTGGCTGCGATCAGTGATGCTGAGATCAGAATGCTCATACCGAGGCCAAACCCGAATCTTCTTCTCATTCTTCATCCTCCTCTGTCTGTATATCCAGTATATCATCCATTGGTATCGTTTCCTTATCTGCTGTAATGATCCTTCTCTGCAGAAGATCGATCTTCCTGATCTGTACATGCTCGGTAATATACCTGCCGCCTTCCTTGCGTTCATCCTCCACGAAGTAGGTGATCACTGCCTGCGGCTGATCCTCCAGATGTCTTTGTATATACTGCATGATGTCGTTCAGTCTTTCCTTACTGTTCTCTTCCAGTTCGATCCGGCTGTCGGTCAGTCTCGCGGTTTCCCGGATCTGATCATCATAGCCGGTCAGAGCCGCAAACGGCGCAAACTGGGCAGCCCTGTCTTCTCTTGGCATATGCTGGTGTACCTTGGACTGATGATGCGGAAGATACAGAATATCATCATACTTACTCATGACTTATGACCTCCGATCTGCTTGTTGCGTTCCCGCATCGTAGCACCTTCCTGGAAGTCTGTGCCTTTCAGTACGGCATTCTTTCCGTACTTCCTGCGTATGGAGAGGATCGCTTCCTGTACCTTGTGCTCCCTGGCCAGAGCTTCTCTTTCTTCATCGATCTTTCTGACCGTCTCTTCCGTATCCGCAAAGAGATCCAGCTGATCATACCGGTGATCATCATCTGCGTATTTCTCGTCTGCGACATTGGCACAGGTGATGCCGATCCTGCGCACCAGCAGACGCTTATCGGCGATCCTGGCATACAGTTTCATCACTGCATCCGTGATCAGCTTTGATGAGGATGTGCGCTGTTTCAGCTTCGCGGTACCATGCGCATGCTTAGGTACACTGCGGCCGTACCAGTCCGTGGAGATCTCACCCTGATACTGGCTCTTCGCGTTGGGATTGCTGAGACTTAAGGAGTCATAGCCGATCATCAGCACGACCGTATCCGTGATCAGATGCTTATTTACCAGGTCAAAAGTCAGAGCATCGGTCATTTCTCTGACGATCACAGCTGCTTTCTCATATGTATAGGGTTCTGCCAGTACCTGTCCCGATCCCAGACTGTTGGCCTGCGGTCTGTACTTCTTGATATCCTGCATCGTACACGGCTCATACCCCCAGGCATGATCGATCAGCAGTTCGGCATTGACCCCAAACATCGAGTACAGCAGATCTTCGTTATACTTATCTTCAAACTTTCCGACAGAGCATCTTGCGATATCTCCCATCGTATATAATCCGGCTTCCTCCAG
>CADBMY010000154.1 GCA_902795905.1 uncultured Erysipelotrichaceae bacterium | reverse complement strand
CCTCCAGCTGTTCATTCATGTCCTTTGTGTCGTTCATTGCCTGCCTCCGTAATGTTTACTATTGTAGTACGCACAAAGAATAAGAAAAGACTTGATTTTCCGGAACAGTGTATTCTGTACAAAAAAGGGAACGTTTCCGTTCCCTCCGGTATCAGGCAATACCAGTCACCTTGTAGTCTTTCGCCTCAACCGCCTGTTTCAGCACTTCATCATCCACATTCGCTGTCAGAGTAACAACGGCTGTCCCGCTGTTATGATCTGCCCTGGCTGAGGATACACCGTCCACTGCCTCCAGCGCCCTGCGTACTGTTGCCTCACAATGTTCGCACATCATGCCTTCTACCTGTAGTGTTTTCTGCATGTTCATTTTGTCCTTTCTGCCGATATATTCATAATCCTGGGCTTCCACAGCCTGTTTCATCTGTTCTTCCGCCGGGATCTTCACACCCTTGATCAGCACTTCACCGCTGGTATGATCCGCCTTAGCCTCACGGATACCTTCGAGCCCTTCCAATGCCTTCTTCACTCTGGCTTCACAGTGCTCACACATCATCCCGCCGACCAGGATCACGGCTGTCTCTTCCTGTACTTCTGCCGGTGTCTCTTCTTTCTTTACTTCTGTTTCCGGGAGTGCCGGTTTCTTCAGTTTCCTGTCCTTACTGCTGTCATGCATGTTGAACAGATTCAGACGCAGAGCGTTGGAGACTACCGTAAAGGAGGAAAGACTCATGGCTGCCGCGCCGATCATCGGGTTCATCTTCCAGACAAACAATCCGGCTGCCAGAGGTATACATACACAGTTATAGAAGAAAGCCCAGAAGAGATTCTCGTGGATATTGCGCAGTGTTGCACGGCTGAGACGGATGGCTGCCGGCACATCGGTCAGCACACTCTTCATCAGTACGATATCCGCTGCATCGATGGCAACATCCGTACCGGCACCGATCGCAATACCGATATCGGCTCTTGTCAAAGCCGGAGCATCGTTGATGCCGTCACCGACCATGGCCACCTTGCCGCGCCTGCCAAGTTCCCGGATCACGCTCTCCTTGCCATCCGGCAGCACACCTGCAACGACCTTGTCCACACCTGCCTGACGGCCGATCGCTTTCGCTGTACGCTCGTTGTCACCCGTTAACATGACAACTTCAATACCCATGTTCTGCAGTTCTCTGACGGCCTGCGGAGAATCTTCCTTGATCACATCCGCGACCGCGATGATACCTGCTGTCTTTCCGTCTTTCGCAAAGAATAACGGTGTCTTGCCTTCCTCCGCAAGTTCCTGACTCTTTCGGTTCAGCGCCTCCGGGATCTCTGCCGCACTGCCGATGTAGGAGGCATTGCCGCCGTTTATTACGACATTGTCAAGCACAGCGGTGAGACCGTTGCCGGGCAGCGCCTTGAAGTTACTGACAGGCTGTGCCTGAAGACCGTCTGCTTCCGCTTTGCGTACGATGGCACCGGCAAGGGGATGTTCCGACTTGGCTTCCAATGCATATGCCAGTTCCAGCAGTTCCTTCTCCGATACACCCTCAGCCGGGCAGATATCGGTGACTGCCGGCTGTCCGGACGTGATCGTACCCGTCTTATCCAGAGCTACGATCTGTACATTGCCTGCTGTTTCAAGACTCTCCGATGTCTTGAACAGAACACCGTTTTTGGCGCCGAGACCATTGCCGACCATGATCGCGACCGGTGTAGCCAGTCCCAGTGCACAGGGACAGGAGATCACAAGCACAGAGATACCTCTGGCCAGGGCAAAGCCAAGTGTCTCTCCAGCCAGCAGCCAGCCGATGGCCGTAATTGCCGCAATACCGATGACCGCAGGCACAAAGTATGCCGAGATCGTATCTGCCATCTTGGCGATCGGGGCTTTGGTCGCAGCCGCATCACTGACCATCTGAATGATCTGTGACAGCGTGGTATCCTCACCTACCCGGGTAGCCTGACAGCGGATAAAACCGGACTGGTTGATCGTTGCGGCACTGACCTTGTCTCCTGCTGCTTTATCTACAGGAATGGATTCACCGGTCAGAGCACTCTCATTCACAGCACTCTCACCCTCGAGGACAATACCATCTACAGGAATATTCTCACCAGGTCTGACAACAAAGATATCCCCGGCTTTTACCTCTTCGATACCGACTTCTGTTTCTACACCGTCTCTTTCAATCACAGCTGTCTTCGGTGCCATCTTCATCAAGCTCTTCAGGGCATCTGTCGTTCTTCCCTTTGACATTGCCTCAAGCATCTTGCCTACGGTGATCAGGGCCGGGATCATGGCAGCCGACTCAAAGTACAGCTCGTTATGATACAGCGGCATCAGATCCATGTTGGATGTACCGGCAGTGATCTCACAGGTCATCTGAAAGACAACGAACAGACTCCATCCGAAGGAGACCGCAGAGCCAAGCGCCACCAGTGTATCCATGTTCGGGGCACCGTGCATCAGTGATTTAAAGCCGCTGGTAAAGAACTTGTGATTGATCGCCATGACGATCAGTGCCAGCAGCATCTGTACCAGTGCCAGTCCCAGATGATTGTGCTGCAGAAATGACGGGATCGGCAGTCCGAGCATATTATGTCCCATCGTGATATACATCAGGATGATCAGGAAGCCCACTGACAGCATCAGTCTTCTCTTCAGCAGAGGTGTCTCATGGTCTTTGAGAGCCTCTTCCTCAGCTGCCATACGCGAGGACTGTGAAGCCGCAGCCGCGCCCTTGACGGAAGCACCGTATCCGGCATCTCTTACCGCCTTAATAATATCTGCGGAAGAAGCCGTACCATCCACACCCATCGAATTCGTCAGCAGACTGACACTGCAGGAGGTAACTCCCGGCACCTTCTGTACAGCTTTCTCCACTCTGGCCTGACAGGCAGCACAGCTCATTCCTGTAACGATATACTGTTCCATAACTTATCCACCTCTATTTCATCAGCTTCTGCAGAACTGCCACGAGTTCATCCACGCTCTCATGATTGCCGGCTTGAATATCCTCGGTAACACATCCCTTGATGTGACAGGCAAGCAGCACCTTGTTGAAACTGTTCAGGGCACTGGTCGCGGCAGACACCTGCATCAATATGTCCGGGCAGTAGGCATTGTTCTCTACCATCTTCTCGATTCCCCGGATCTGTCCTTCTATCCTGCGCAGTCTGGTCAGAAGTTCCTTCTGTTCCTTCTCACTGCGTTCCTTATGTTCATGTACATGTTCCATGTGACATCCTCCGGGATATATAGTATACCCCCGTAGGGTATATGTCAACTAACAAAACAGAGAAATACGCAATTAGTTAGTTTTTGCTAACTTGCTGTTGACAAGTGTCTGCCGGGGCTGTATATTGTACTCAGTTAGATGAAACTAACTATCTGCGCAATCACCTGTACAGTTCCTCCAAAAGAGTTGTCCTGAATGTTCTCCTGTACACGGTGTCGTTCCCCTAATACGTCAGGATTTCCCAGACCCTGACTAGCAGATGCAGTCTGATGCTGTTGGCATGCGGCAGAAGACAAAACCGTATGGAATCCGGAAGCCCTCGCTCCGGATTTCTGTTTAAAAGAAAGCGGGTGTAAGAATGTCCGATGAAGTATTTGTGCGCTGCTGTGCACCAACACTTGCCGGCCTGAAGACCGGTACGATCTTCAATACGCCTCTTACGCCTGCTGATGATATTTCCGCACTGATCAGACGGATGAACCGCCTGCTTACGGACAAAGGTCTGCGTCTTATCCCCGTAGCCATCCGCAACAGCCGGCTGATCCTCTACCTGTACAGAGTCCGTGATCTCGAGAAAGATCTGGCATCCGGTACTGTTACTGACGTCCTGTCATCTCTTGGCTATCCATGCAATGACCCGGCAGGATGTTTTAAGACACTGATCAAAAGACTGCGCACGCAGAAGAATTATCCGCACGAGATCGGCTTCTTCCTCGGCTTTCCGACTGAAGATGTCATCCGCTACATGCATGATCCGCAGGCAAAGGCCCTGTATACCGGTCTCTGGAAAGTATATACAAATATCGATGCATCACTGCACAGATTTGCGCAGATCAGACAATGCACGGATATCTACTGTGAACATATCCGCCGCGGAACAAGGTTGGAACAGCTGATCGTTCAGCCGTATAAATAACCAACAGGAAAGGACTTCAAAGATGAGTAAAACAGCTATTATTTATTGGAGCAGCACAGGCAATACACAGGCTATGGCCGAAGCTGTATGTGCAGGCGCGCAGAAAGCAGGCGCTGATGCGGAATTATTCAGTGTAAGTGAATTCAGCGGCAGTATCGCGGATTATGACGGTATCGCCCTCGGCTGTCCGGCCATGGGTGCCGAAGTACTTGAAGAAGCAGAATTCCAGCCCTTCTTTGACAGTATCGCCCCGGAACTGGCAGGCAAAAAAGTTGCCCTGTTCGGTTCATACGGATGGGGAGACGGCCAGTGGATGCGTGACTGGGAAGATACATGTGCAGGTTTCGGCATCACCCTGGCGCATGAGAGTGTGATCGCCAACTCCGCACCGGATGATGCTGCTCTTGCGGAATGCGAAGCCCTCGGTGCTTCCCTTGCTTGATCGTCAGTTCACCCCTGACACAAAAAAGGTCATGAAAATGACCTTTTAATATGCAAAATCACCTGTTGAACCACAGGTGATCATGCGTTGAATTGGAACGGATGTATAGTGTATTTCTACATTATTAAAAATATTAGCACAATACTTCCCTGTCGTCAAAGTACCCTTCAAGCATATCCCGTCTGATCACCCGGTAATGCGGATGATAAGCCTCCCGGTACTGCGGTGTATGATGCACAGCCGGATATGCATTGGAGCGG
>CADBMY010000153.1 GCA_902795905.1 uncultured Erysipelotrichaceae bacterium | reverse complement strand
CTGCAATACAGGATCCGTGGAAAAGAACCACACCATAGTCCGGCATCTTCTCCGCGATCTTCCGGTAGACTGCCAGGGTTTCAAGATAGGGATCGGAAAAATGATGAGGGGAAAGCCCTTCTATCTGCCGCTCTGCTTCAGAACGCTCCCGTTCGAAAGCAATGTCGGAAAGAGTGATTGCCACAGAAAAATCAATCTGCTGCCCCTCTGTCCGATAGGCATAAAGGAATTGATGAACCTCCTCGAAGAGAGAGGCAACACAGATTATTCTTTCTGCAATTCGATAATATGCTGTCATGACGTCTTACTGTACAAGATATGCTTCCGCAGACTTGCAGTATTTCATCATTTCTGTTACAACTGCCCTCAGTCTTTCATCAGAAGAATCCTCAAGTGTCGACTTTGCATAAGATTCTATGCTGTACGTCAACACTCCGCTGATCAGCGTATCTCCGTCAATTATCCGTGCTTCCACGGGCTGACCTGCATCTTTCGCCGCGATTGTCTTCAGCCGGACAACATATGCATTCTGACTTTGATTGTATTCAAATTCGTCGAAACGGAATACCGCCAATGATTCGATACCCGTTGCAGTGATGTATGTAAACTCTGCTCTGATATTGTCCTTAACCGGAACGTTCGAAAGATCCATATAATACTTAATACCGATCTCATTACCCAACAGCAGACTCTTTCCGACAAAACCGGCAGTCGCTGCATCCGTTTCTTCGAAGCTGTAAACAGAAGTCAACTCACCTATATCCTGAGTACCCTTAGCAAGCTGCTCATCCGTCAGATCCCGGTTGGCTGGCATGTCAGTTCTGTATTCGAAATACGTCTGCGCTGCCACACCGTAATTCAACAAATCCACTAAAAGTGTCTGCAGTTTTTCTTCACAGTTTTCATTTGCAAGCTGCTGCATTGCGTATGTCTTGATACTGTAGGTATCAACCGCACTTTCATATGTTTTTCCATTCTTATCCGCAAGAACAGTTACCCGGACATCGTCGCCGATCTCCTTTGCTGCGATATTTTTAAATGTAAACCGGAAGTACAGCGTTCCTTTTACGGTCCTGAGTTCACCGTCTGTGATCTCATACTGTTCTACCGTAAACTCACTGCTTCCTTTCTGATACTTGTTTCGCTCTGCATGCAAACGGATATTCTCATAGCCCTCCAGAGATGCTGCGGGAATATAGTAGTTGATTGAAAGATTCTCCCGAAGAGATATACTGTGAAGTATGCTCAGATTCAGACTGTCATCCGGGCTTGTACTGTAGCAAATGACATCCGTGGCGAATTCTTTCCAAAACTGAAGTTTCGCTGTAGTATACTCCCCGCCGATCATAAAGAAATTACCATCTGACGACGTCAGATATGGGAACCCCACAGAAGCAGTATTGCTGACCTCCATGCAGATATGATAAGTATCGTAATGGATGTCCCAGTCAGCATATTCCTGCTGATACTCAGACAGATTATATAAATAATCGCTTCTTGTGCCGATCCAGTAGCCAGTCGGACTCTGAATTGTATAAATAGATCCTTTTCTCGAAATTGTAAATACGTAATCATCAGATACGTCTTTTAACAGTTTCCCTTCCAACCGCATACCAGTTCCTGCAAAAGGCACTGCGCCATCAGCGTATGGTGTTTCGAGATTCCTTTCCGACTCAACCCCCTTCATCGCAGTAAGGTTGGAATCTTTTCCTGTAGTAATAACATAACGGCCGCTCCAGTCCGTAGGCTCTTCATTAACAATCTGATAGGCAATTTCGGTTTCACCCGTTATCAAACTGTAAAGTGCATAAAAGTCAGTGTTTTGAGTTACCAAATAATCACTTCCTGGAGCAAGGAACTCCGGTGGAGTATTTGTCTCCTGCAGTTCAGCAGTGATCCAGCCGATAAAACTCCAGTTTGAAGACACATTGCCGCCCTCGTACGGCAGCGTAATAACATCATAGATCAGCGCTTGCTGCTGATTCACTATTTGCCCACGATCATAAAAGTTCACAGTAAAAGCAGGCTTCACAGCAAAGATGATACGTATCGTACAGTCAGCTAAAGTTTTAACTTTAATCGTATTACCATTGATCGTACATGTTGCAGTTCCGCTGACGACTTCCACATCTGCGACATAATAGCCTTCTTCAGGGACTGCGGTAATCACAGACCCGGATACGGAAACCGTACCGTAAGCGGAATCATTGACTTCCGCTGTGATTTGATAATCAATATCGCTTGTATAAGCTTTAATGCGAAAATCACCATTGCCCGGACAGTCTGACCAGGATCCGTATCCGAAGTTGCAAAAGGAAGTATTCCCATGGTCTACGTGCTCAGCGGTATAAAACCCTCCTGAAGAACTTGTATCATACGGCACACTCACACGTGTACTGCTCTGTGAGGGATCTTCAGGTATACTCAGTGTAAATACAACTGAAAACGTATCGTCCTCTTCCAGTATGACCGGCGTCTCCAACGGGACATTTAAATATCCGTAGAAGGGGAAGTAACCGGTCTGACTGGAAACAAGAGTTCCGGATTCAGGGTTTCTCTGATCGGTCAGATTCTTATAAACATCAAGCTGATAAGATACCGCCTCATCCCATGTATTCACCGCTACGGCTTCCAGAACCTGCGCACCGCTGGCGGTGAAAACATTAGCGATTTTGCTGTTGAGAGGCAAACTGATTGCATGCATCACATCCAGTGTCCCGTCATACTGATAATTGTGATCATAATGACTCTCGGCATCCGCCTTAAAGAATGAGCATTCATCCTGTAAAGAAGCCAAATCCTCATAGGAAAGATAGAAGTAACCGTTGTCTCCCCACCAGGTACCCCAGGAATTCTTGATAATCCATGCTCCGGGATTCTTCGGCTGGCAGCCTTCTGCAAAGTTCGAGACTGCAAAATTATCATCCCAGCCCACGATCGTTACTGCATGATTTGTCCATTCAGCATCCGGATTATAAAAGGCATAAGTATAGGGATTATAATACTGATCTTCATGACAGTAGCTGATCGTACCGGCGCCATATTCCATAATTGCCCGCTTGACAGCCTCCTGATTCGCAGAAGGAATCCACACGGATTCTAACAGGTGCATATTATTATATGCATAGGCATATTCTGCATCAAGCCCACTTACAGAGGCATTGCTGTATGCAAGCGCCGGCGTCTTTTCAGATGCAGCACCTTCCCAGCGCATCAATGTCATGGTTGCAATTCTGTTGTTTCCGCCGACATCAAGAAAAGTATCACCAACCGCAGCAGATTTCTCTCCTGCCAGCATTCCGTCAGCATCATAGGCATCCGAATATGTAAACCAGGCAAGATGGTATTCAGAAAGATCAATATCCGCAGAAGCAGCAGCTCCTGTATCTTTATCGATGACGCCGTGTTTGATCATATAAGCTTCGATCGGCGCCATCGTGCCAAAGGTCCAGCAAGTACCATAAGGATTCTGATTGCGGACTGCAGTTATATATCCGTAATCACGGCTGTCGTATCTGGCGGGCAAAGGTGTATTCACCTGATTCGGTGTCATCTTGCGATACTCTTTGCTGTCTCCGTTCAAATACGCATTCGTCAGCGCCCGGCCCCCTTCCTTCTCTACAGGGATATAGCCGGTCGGAAGCGTTTCATTTGAAGGCGTATCATTTGACGCCGCAAAAGTATTCCTCGAAAGCGATCCGGTGATCAGTAATACCGAAAGTATCGTCAGTAAAACTGAAAGCGCCGATTTTGCCCATTTTTTCATGATCTGTCTCCTTTTGTCATTCTGAATCATATCTTTACAGAAATACTATAAGTCATTCTAACATGGCATCTGTTATAAATCCATATTATTTTCAAAAAATGATACCGGAATTCATCCAAAATCAGCGCCGGACATGAAAAGACCCGCGGGTATTACCCGCGGGCCTTTGAAAAGAAAATCATGGCACAATCGGAAGTTCATCATCATCCAGTCCACTGCTGGTAATAATGTCCTCTGTCTCAAAACGGATCACTTCCAGTTCCAGTTTTTCATACTTTTCTTTCATCATGGATTCCCTCCTTTTACTTTGCAAGATACGCCTCTGCTGACTTACAATACTTCATTAAATCCGTAATCACATTTCTCAGTGCAGCATTCAGGCCACTATTCTGCAGCTGATAGAAAGCATAGGTCTCAACACTGTAGGTCAGCACATTGCTGATCAACGTTTCAG
>CADBMY010000152.1 GCA_902795905.1 uncultured Erysipelotrichaceae bacterium | reverse complement strand
GATCCTGCTTTCGATCGTGAATGAAACTGCACTGGCTCTTGAGAATGAACGAATCAAGAGAGAGCGGAAAGAAGCGGAGGTCAATGCCGAGAAGGAACACTTCAAAGCCGGACTGCTGCGCTCGATATCGCATGATCTGCGGACACCGCTGACGTCGATCTACGGGAATGCGAACAATCTCGCGGAATCAGCAGACCAGCTCAGTGATGAAGATAAACAGAAGATCTATGAAGATCTGAAGAATGATTCGTTCTGGCTGCGGGAACAGATGGAGAATATCCTGATGTTAACGAGGCTGGAATCCGATCCCGTGCTGCATCTGTCGGCCGAAAGCGTAGATGATGTGATCGCGGAAGCACTGCGCCATCTGGATCCGCATGCGTCTGAGCATATCATTGAGACAGATACGGAAGAGAACCTGTTTGCGCATATGGAAGCCGGACTGATCGTGACGGTACTGGTCAATCTGGTCAACAATGCGGTCAAGTACACGCCAACAGGATCCCGGATATGCATCAGCGCAAAGCGTACAGACAGCCTGATCACGGTATCCGTGGCAGATGACGGTAACGGCATATCCGATGAGGATAAAGCACATATCTTTGAACTGTACTACACCGGCAGACATACGCTGACGGACAGAACACGCAGTATGGGTGTGGGCCTGAATCTCTGTAAGACGATCCTGCAGGCACACGGACAGACGATCGGTGTATCTGACAATTTGCCTCACGGTGCTGTATTCAGCTTTACACTGAAAGCGGAGGACATCATACATGAATGAGATGAAGATACTGGTGACAGAGGATGACAGACCGATCATGAACCTGATCTGTACAGCCCTGAAGATCCATGAATATACCTATCTGGAAGCTGCCTCGGGCAGAGAAGCCATCAGTCTCTGTGCTTCCCACCATCCTGATCTGATCCTGCTGGATCTTGGACTGCCGGATATGGACGGTACAGAAGTGATCCGTACAGTCAGACAGTGGTCACAGGTGCCGATCATCGTGATCAGTGCCAGATGGGAAGACCGTGATAAGATCGAAGCTCTGGACAGCGGTGCAGATGACTACCTGACCAAACCGTTCTCCGTGGATGAACTGCTGGCGAGAATACGCTCTGTACAAAGACGCATGCAGTATATGGACAGCACGGACGGACAGTCGGTATTTACCAACGGAGATCTGAAGATCGACTATGCGGCAGGCACGGTATACTGTAAAGGGGAAGAAGTGCATCTTACACCTAATGAGTATAAGTTGCTGTGTCTTCTGGCAAAGAATACCGGGAAGGTGCTGACACATACGTTTATCATCGACAGGATCTGGGGAAACAGTCTGGAAACGGATATCATCTCATTGCGTGTATACATGAACTCCTTACGTAAGAAACTGGGACTTTCAGGAAACGATGCCCTGATCCGTACACATATCGGTATCGGGTATCAGATGATCAGAGTATGAACAGAAACGGGAAACCGTTTCTTTTTATGTACGGATACCGCCGGCATGATTGTTCATATATACTTTAGATAATAGAAGTAAAGGCAACATATCATTGTCAGAGGAGGGTATATGACACAGGCAAAGTGGATCTGGTATCCCGGAGACTATGAGCTCTATCACAATCAGCTCGTGCATAACCGCAGGGAAGAGTATGACTGGTTTATTCCGGCGATGTGGCACGTTGTCCGTCCTGAGTCCGCATGCCGGTTCACAAAGAAGATCACGCTTGCGGCGGAGACGTCTGCACAGATCTATGCCAAAGGAAGAGGATATATCAGTATTGACGGAAAGAAGTGCAGTGCTGTAAACAAAGCGGTACAGCTGCCGGCAGGGACGTTTATTCTGACAGTCGATGTCAGCTGTCCGGAAGCTTTCCCCGCAGTCTTCATCGATACACCCGGTGTCGAGACAGATGAGACCTGGGTCGTACACTTTGACGGAGCGGGAAGAAAATATGCGGCATGGGATCCTGCATTTACAAGGGCAGAGGATGATCCGGCAGTCTTTCCTTTTTCGTATAAGGAGCTTATACCGGTATCCTGTGAACCTGTAAGTGAAGGCACACTGTATGACTTTGGCAGGGAGAGCTTTGGTCCTGTACATATTCAGCGTACAAAACAGATGGGAGATATCCATATCTACTATGGTGAATCGCGTGAGGAAGCTCTCGATACGGAGTATACACTGGTGCGCCAGCATATCTCCTCCGGCGACGGTACGATAGACTGTCCGGCAAGAGCTTTCCGGTATATATACCTGAAGGCAGGTCATGGTACCCCGGCACTCTCAGCCGAAGAGGAATATCTGCCGATCGAAGATATCGGATCCTTCCGTACGGATGATGAGAAGCTTCTGCCGATCTGGGATATCTGTACAAGAGCGTTTCATCTGAATTCCAGAGAATTCTATTTTGACGGTATTAAGCGTGACCGCTGGGTATGGTCCGGAGATGCCTACCAGTCCTATAAGATCGGCAGATACCTGTTCCGCGACCGTGAGATCACGAAACGGACGATCCGTGCACTGCTCGGCAAACCGCCGTACTTTCAGCATATCAATACGATCAATGATTACTCGATGTATCTGATCATTGCTGTTAAGGAGTACTATGAGGCAAGCGGAGACCGGGACTTTGTGATCTCGATCAAAGATGAACTGTATGCGCTGTATGACTTTATCGTGTCACGTCTGGATGAAGAGACTGGGTATATGGTGGAAAGAGAAGGCGACTGGATCTTTATTGACTGGGCAGATATGGATAAGAACGGTCCCGTATGTGCGGAACAGATCCTGCTGTATCAGGTATATAAGGCCATGGAAGTGATCACCGAGATAACAAAGGATGCACAGGAAGACTTTGGTGATCTGATCCTGCATTCCTATGCGTCTTCGGTGAAGGCGCCTGCCCCGGTCAAAGCTGTGCCTCAGGATGCATCGGAAAGAGCAGAGAAGCTGAAACAGCGTATTCTCAGAGATTTCTGGTGTGAGGAGAAACATGCGTTTATCGATACATACGCTTCCGGCAGGAACAATGTGACCAGGCATGCGAATATCTTTGCGATCATGTTCGATATCGTTGATGGTGAGAAGAAAAAGCAGATCGCAGAAGAAGTACTGCTGAAAGATGAAGTTCCGCAGATCACGACACCGTATTTCAAACTGTATGAACTGATGGCACTTGGTGAGACCGGTTATATCTCGGCTGTACAGGAGTATATTGACAGTTACTGGGGAGGCATGGTGGAAAACGGTGCTACCAGCGCCTGGGAGGAGTATGATCCGCAGCGTAAAGGAACAGAGCACTATGAGATGTACGGAGACAGGTACGGATGTTCATTGTGTCATGCCTGGGGCAGCGGACCGATCTATCTGCTGGAGAGATACTGTGCCGGTGTATATGGTACATCTGTCGGTGAGAAGACTTTCGATGTAAGGCCTGATCCCGGCAGATATGCGTCTTTCCATGCGGTCGTACCGATCGGTGAAGGACAGGCAGAAGTCAGTTACGCTGACGGCAGGATCACCGTGAAAACGACGGTACCGGGCGGTACACTGTACTGGAAGGAACAGACGGTATCCCTGAAACCTGAACGGGAATATACTTTGTAATAAGAAAATATCCTCCTGTATATGCAGGAGGATATTACTTTCAGAGGATTACTTGTTTCCGCTGAGACTGACGGCTTTGACCTTCTCAGCAGCT
>CADBMY010000151.1 GCA_902795905.1 uncultured Erysipelotrichaceae bacterium | reverse complement strand
CAGATAAAACCAACTAACATTATTATAATGCAAGAAAACGGATATCAGATATCCGTTTTCTGCATGTCATTTGTAGAGCAGTTTAGCTGTTTTCCTTTACCCATTCATCAGCCTGTGCCTGGAAGTCTTCAATGATCTTGTCAATGCCGGCATCCTTCAGGGCCTGGATGAACTTCGGATATTCTGTCGCAGGATCGACATCACCGTAGCTGAGTACATCATTGTACTGTTCAACAACGTTGGATACGGCTGTGATCTCGTTCATGACATTGATGGTTGTCGGTGTGAAACCGTACAGAGGCGGGCACCAAGCCTTTTCCATCAGTTCCTTACCGTAGACACGGTCAGAACCGCTCTCATCATCTGTCTCATACTCAAGACCCTGGAAGCCGTTGCCGATCATACCGCAGGAGTAAATGCAGTTATACGGTACGGAGTTGAAGTCCAGTCCTTCCGGATATCTGACTTTAGTGTGGTCTTCATTCCATACGTAGTCCTGTCCTTCAGCACCGTAGATCAGTGTATCCCAGACATACTCATCGGTGTACAGCAGGTTGATGAAACGTGCTGCGGCAGCCGGATCCTTGCAGGAATGGGAGATACCGATACCCAGTGTATCAGTAGCCAGGTCATCGATGCCGATGGTGACAGCACCGAAGGTTGCGCCGTAGGTATTTGTCTTTGTGAACATGGAGGCGATGGTGTCAGGTCCTGCGGAGTGGCCCATGATAACGCCCTTGCTGGAGCCGCCCATGACAACTGCGTCATGGCTCAGAGTGTTTGCGGAACCTTCGGGATCGCAGTAACCCTTCTGACGGAACTCATATGCCTTCTCGATTGCATTTTTGTATGCGTCGGTCTCATAGTAGTTGTACAGCTTGGTGTCTGTTCCTACGGTTGCCGCATATGTACCGACCTGGGATGTATGTGTCTTCAGGTTGTACAGTCTGTTGAACTGATCGCAGTAGACCAGGAAGTGCTCATTCGGATAAGCTTCCTTCAGCTCAGCGAGAACGCCTTCCAGGCTGTCGAGATCTGTAGCCTTTGTGACATCAACACCGGCATCTTCTACCAGAGTCTTGTTGTAGATGAACTTCCAGTCAAGGACAGTGCCGAAGTAGCGGGGCATCATATATGTATGTCCGGCCATCTTGCCGCTGCCGATGATGTTTCCGATCAGATCAACTGTCGGCTTGAGTTCGTTATCCAGATAGTCATCCAGCGGAATGATATATCCCTGGTTGACCCAGTCAGCCATGGAGAATACCTGTACCAGATCCGGTGCTTCATCGCCGCCGCTGGCCAGTTCCATGGGGATCTTCTGGAAGTAGTCACCGATCGCTGTGATCTTCAGACGGATGACATATCCCTCTTCGTGAAGTTCGTTCTTCAGATAATCATTGATGGCGTCTTCAACTGTCTTGGTTGCTTCAAGAGAAGGAACGATAAACAGTGTGGACATGTCCAGGGTGATCTCCGAAGGCTGGTCCTTTGTCTCTGCGGGTTTGCTTGAGCATCCTGCAGGAGCGGACAGAACCAGGAATGCGGAACATAAGAGAACTAACAGTTTTTTCATTATTTCCTCCCTATTGGTGTCATTTGTCTAAACTCATTTAACCAAATGCCTGCAGTGAATACTTTCAAAAATGTCACATGTATTTGTAAATTAAAATCCTGCTTGTCTGTGCAGAATAATCTCGAAAGCAGATGACACTTTTTTGATATTTTTCAAGTCCCCGGTTTCCTAGAATGTAGACAACAGGAGGTTTTTTCCATGTCTGTACAATATGTTCGTTTTCGTTCCGAAGCTCTTTCCCGCAGCGGGGAATTCTATATTCTTTTACCGCCGAAGGAACCGCCTTTCTTCATGCCGGATAATCCGTACTATCAGCGTCCGGCCAAAACACTGATCCTGCTTCACGGCTACAGCGGTGACTGCACCGACTGGCTGTACAGCGCACCCGTATCCGACTACTCACTGCGTTACAATCTGGCTATTGTCATGCCTTCCGGAGGTGTCAGCTTCTACCTGGACAAGAAAGCTACCGGCCACCGGTACTGCACGTTTGTAGGTGAAGATCTGATTGCTTATCTGCGTGAGACATTCGGTCTTGCGATGAACAGGGAAGATACGATGATCGGCGGACTCTCCATGGGAGGTTTCGGTGCTCTGCATACAGGACTGATGTATCCGGAGACGTTCAGCGGGATTATTGCCCTCTCCTCGGCACTGATCGTTGAACAGCTGAAAGAGATGTCACCCAACATGAAAGACCCCGTCATGGCCAATTATGAGTACTATGTCGATACCTTCGGTGATCTGAAGAAAGCCGAACGCAGCACCCATAACCCGAAGGTCCTCTACCGCCGCAATGTACGTGAGGGAAAAGAGAATCCCAGAATATACATGGCCTGCGGGACGGAGGATTTCCTGCTGGCACCCAACCGCAAAATGCGTGATTTCCTGAAGAAACAGAAAGCAGACTACTACTATACCGAGGGACCGGGTGTTCATGACTGGGCATTCTGGATCCCGCACGCACAGGAAGGCATCGAGTATCTTCTGAATCATCAGTAATATCAATGGAGGATAAGATAATATGACTGATTTTGAACAAGCAAAAGTATGTGTCAAACAGGGATGGCTTCAGGGCTATACCGAAGAAGGTGTAAAGATCTTCAAGGGTATCCCCTACGCTGCACCTCCGACAGGTGACAGACGTTTCCGTCATCCTGAAGATCCCGAACGCTGGAGAGGGGTAAGAAAAGCTACGCAGTACAGTGCGGCAGCCATCCAGCATGTCATGGAGATTGCCGATATGCCTGCCAATGTGCATGGTGTACCCCAGTTCATGGCGCCTTCCCAGTATGAGGAAGACTGCCTGTATCTGAATGTATGGACACCCGCAAAGACAGCGGAAGACAAACTGCCGGTATTCATCTGGATCCACGGCGGCGGAATGGTCGCGGGAAGCGGCTGTGAGGTCGTCTGTGACGGTATCGGCTTTGCGAAGAGAAAAGATATCGTTGTCGTAACGATCAACTACAGACTCGGTTTCTTCGGTTTCTTTGCCCATCCCGAACTGACCGAAGAGGCAGGCGGCACAAGCGGAAACTACGCCCTCTACGATATGCGCAAGGCCTGCCAGTGGGTGAAGGAGAATATCGCTGTCTTCGGCGGTGATCCTGACCGCATTACCGTGGCAGGACAGTCCGGCGGCGCTGCCGGCACAGGTGCTCTGCACGCTTCTCCGTTAATGAAGGGTATCATCCGGAGAGTATCTATCGAGAGCGGACCGATCTACTGGGGATTCATGCAGCCGGGACCGCGGAAGACGATGGAAGACCTCGGTGTTGAATACATGCAGTATGTCGGCTGTAAGAATATCGCCGAACTCAGGAAGATGGATGCCTGGGAGCTCTTTGATAAGTATGAGGCATGGATGAAGGAAAGAAATCTCGGCCACTTCGGTTTCTCCTTCTGTATCGACGGAGAATTCCTGCCGAAGCCGTATTCCGAGATCATGGATGCCGGTGAATTCAATGACTTTGATGTCCTGATGGGTTCCTGCGCGCAGGAATTCCCGGCCGTAAACCCTGCAGACTATTCCGTCGAGAAGTTCCATGCCTACCTCGAAGAGGCCTTCCCCGACAATGCCGAAAACATGAAGAAGTGGTATCCTGCCGCGAACGCGATCGAAGCCGCGAAACAGGCCTCTACGATCGCTTCCGATATCATGTTAATGGGAAGTGCCAAGCTTGGTGAACTCTGCCATAAGTACGGCAGAAATGCCTATATCTGGCTGATGTCCAAGGAGAACGAGACGGAGCGCGGACATAATGACGGTTCCCCGCACTGTGCGGAAATGCCCTACGTCTTCGGCCGTGTTGACCACGGTGAAAGAAACCCGTTCTTCCCTTACCACTGGGTAGGTGCCGACTATGACTTCATGGAACTGATCCAGGGGTACTGGTATGACTTTGCCGCAACAGGTGATCCTAACGGCGGTAATAGACCGGCATGGAAGAACTACGCGGGTTCCTTTGACATCATGGAGCTGAACAACCACTCCGGTATGATCCCCGAAGATGTTCAGGCTAAGTATCACTACTTCTACGAGAAGCTGCAGACGAACAACTTCGTGGTATCACTGTTTGGCCCCGCGAAGTTCACTCCCAAAGATGAGTAAGCCTGCTTTCCTGGAGATCCTGATCGAGATCACGGAAGCTCCCTTCCGGATGGATACAGAGCTTGGTGAGGTATGTATGATCCCGTTTAAGGGTAAAGCACAGGGTCCCCTGTTCACAGGGATCTGCGAACCATGGGGTGTAGATACCCAGACCGTGGATACTGCCGGTGTACGTCATCTCTCCGCAAGATATGTTCTTACGGGTACGGATCACACCGGAGAGAAGTGCCATATCTTCATTGAGAATAACGGTTCCTGGGAGGATGCACATCCCTCCCGTGTATTCCGTACGGTTCCTGCTTTCCGTACCGACAGTAAGGTACTGGCATCCTTCCTGCATTCCGGGAGATTCTACGGAACAGGCACACCGGAGCCTGAAGGACTGTGGATACGGTTCTACGAGATAGGATAGAAAAAGAGAGGTATACGGTTCTGATATAGATCCTGTCAAGTAGACAGTCGAAATATCTAAAGATGTTGCCATAACCAAGCCATCGAAAAGGTGGCTTGGTTTTCTATT
>CADBMY010000150.1 GCA_902795905.1 uncultured Erysipelotrichaceae bacterium | reverse complement strand
TCTTCGTCATCGGTGAACTTGATCACGGCCAGTGTCTTGTCACTGCAGCCATCCCAGTTCTGTCCCTGCATCCAGTATCCGTCATCATACAGTTCATCTCTGTTGATATTGATATGACAGATATCTTCACCAAATCCGTATCTGGCCGGACGCAGATGACTGATGGCTTCTTCGATCACAGTGATCGCCTGATCCATCACGTAGTCTGTCCAGCGCTTCTGATTATCATGGTACAGTTCAGCCTTAATACCGGTATCTGTCTTCTGTCCGGGAAACATGTTTCCAAAGGGCTGCGGGCCGTTATGGTTGTGGGTAGCGGTCAGGAATGCATCTTTTTTCTCAATACCGAATCTTTCCTGTATGCGCTTATGCAGTTCATCCGGCAGCGGCACACCGCCCAGTTCAAAGGCTTCAAACAGAAACAGCTTATTGCCGTCATCCAGAACCAGAGCACGGACGTGGATATCTTCGCCTTCCCGGACAGCTCCGTATTCGGTATGTGCAAAAGCAAGCTCCAGCGGAAGCATATCCGCTTTCGGTGAGATCACAGCCTTGGCTGCACCAGCCTGCAGTCGTCTTTTTTCCATATTATTCTCCGTTTTTCAGCGTATCGTATATCTCACTGTCGTAGCCGAAGACCACGGTATCTCCATCCACAAGAACAGGTCTTTTCACCAGCATGCCATCCTTTGCCAGAAGGGCAAACTGCTCGTCTTCGCTCATCGTCTGCAGTCTGTCCTTGAGCCCCAGTTCGCGGTACAGCGTGCCGGATGTATTGAAAAGCTTCTTTAACGGCAGTCCGCTTTTCTCTTTCCAGAGCCGCAGCTCATCTTCTGTTGGATTGTCCTCTTTGATCAGTCTTTCGCGGTAAGCAATGCCGAGACTGTCGAGATGCTTCTTTGCCTTCCGGCATGTGCTGCATTTGGGATACCAGATAAATTCCATGATAGCCTCCCTGTGTGTTTCATTATACAACAGTTGTAATTGGTTACAATAAGTATTTGTAAAATACAGGGATGTTTTCACATCCCTGTATGCACTGTCAGTGTCTTTCTGTAACCATATCCAGGAAGTTCGGCGTGATATACGCTTCTCCCTTACCATCCTTGATGCGGGTGCCGAAGAACGCAAATGTACGATTGTTATACCCTCTCTCATCCGGGATATAACCGATCGATTCTGCGGAAAGCGACAGGATCATCGCCTTGTCAAAAGGCATGGCATCCTTCAGCCGGATACCGATCTCCGCCACGAGTTCACCGTTGATGCTGTAAACCGCGACATCATCCAGTGTTGTCAGCTTCAGCTGCATCTCGATCTCACCGTCATCTTCGACCTTGAATTCATCCGTGGGCTTGATGCCTCTGCCGACTCTCTTCATTGCCGGCACCTTGACCGTACGGTCAACACCGCGGATATCCATCTCCGTCTTCATGTCTTCATCCTTTACGGCATTGATCAGTTTTACTGCTTCAATACCCTGGGTCTGACCGAGGTGTTCACAGAGTCCCCAGGCATCATAGCCGGTGCTGAAGATACCGTCGGGAATACCCTTTTCGTTATATTTCTGATAGATACAGAAGAAGATCGGATTCTGGTTGCCGCCGGCTGCGATCGACCATGCTGCAACCGCACCGTCTTCCTTGTAGTAACCTTCGACAAAGTCACTGACAAATCCCGGAACATCGCCGGCGATCATCATCGTCTCTCCGGCTTCATCCTTCTTCAGATAGCAGGCAGTACCGTGCATGCCATAGTTCATCAGTACAGCAATGACCTTACCCTCAAGATCGGTGAACTTCAGGATCGCCAGGGTCTTGTCACTGGGTCCCTCAAAGTCACGGCCCTGGAACCAGACACCGTCAATACCCTGCTGATCACGGCAGACATTGATATAGCTCTTACCGGAAGTATATGCCCACTTTGCTTCACGCTTATTCGCCATGGCTTCATCAATGGATGCCATCGCCTGCTCATAGATGAACTCATCGTAGGCATCCGTCTTCTCGGTAGCCGGCATTCCCGGCATCATCATACTTGTGGAGAAAGCCGCCTCATGCGTATGTGTTGCCCCGAAGCAGACATACTCAGGATCGATCCCGTACTTCTCTTTTACAGCTGCGCGGATCCGTTTCGTACTGACGGCACTGGGCAGTTCAAAGGTCGTGAAAAGAACCTGCTTACCCTGGCTTTCAACAGCGATCGTCCTGACAAATACATCTCTGTAGATCTTTCCGTACTCATCATGAAAGCCCATCGGCAAAAGATGCGCCGGAGCTATCGTTCTCTTAGAAGCACCAACTTTCATCGAATTATTTCTCCTTTTTACTTTAATCCCACTATAGCACAGGGCCCGCGTAACGATTCTTCACGGGTTTATCACAATTCCTGACTCAGTTCTGCAGAATCTGCATAAATAAACTATTTAATTCTAAAGTATAATGAATTCAGGATAAGGAGAATTCACATGACACGATATGCCATTATCGGTTTTGGCTGTGCCGGCTACTGTGCGGCCAGAACGATCAGGGAGAATGATCCCGACGGGGTGATCAGTGTATACAGCGAACATGGATATGCACCGTATAATCCGATGCTTACGACATATTACACCGCCGGAAAGATTCCCTTTGAAGGTCTTTTCCCCTTTGGTGATCTGCAAAAGATCACAGAGGATCTGAAACTGGATATGCATGCCAACCGTACAGTCTCCAGGATATCCGCAAAGGATAAGGAGATCATCCTCACAGACGGTGAACATGTACATTTTGACAAACTGCTGATTGCGTCCGGAGCCCGGGCTTTTGCGCCGAGGTTTGAAGGTCTTGACCCTGCTGAAGCCTTTTATATGCGTACGGCAGATGATGCCATCAAGCTGAAGGAAGCTTTGGATCATCACACATACCGCAGTGCCCTTGTCGTCGGCGCTTCCATGGTCGGCATCAAGGTCGTGGAGCTGCTGAACAACCGTGGCATACATACCGTGCTGGCAGACATGGCACCCCGTATCTTCCCGCTTGCTGCATACCCTGATGTCTCAAAGGAGATCGAAGACAGGATCACCCGCAAGGGTATTGAACTGGCACTGGGCAGTGCAATGCAGAAAGCGGAGAAGACTTCTGAGGGCTGGGCATGTCACATGTCCGACGGGAAGGTACTGAACTGCGATCTGATCGTTCTCTGTATCGGCACAAGAGCCAATACACAGTTTGTCGATCCCGAAGAGATCAAGGTGAACAGAGCGATCGTCGTTGACGAAAACATGTGCACTTCCTGCCCGGATATCTTTGCGGCCGGTGACTGCTGCGAAGGAACGGAGCTGCAGAGTCAGAACACGATGATCATCGGTCTCTGGGCCAATGCGGCACACCAGGGAACGACCGCCGGCGCCAACATGTCCGGCAAACCTGCATCCTTTAACGGCAACTTCCTGCATAACATTACACACTTCATGGATATGGACTTCATCGGTTTCGGTGACAACCGCATTACCGGTGAGGTGCTGACTTCCGGCAATATCCATGATGGTCTGTATGTTGAAGCGGTCATGAAGGACGGACACCTGGCGGGTGTAAACATTCTGGACAACTACCGCATCAGCGGGGCGATCAAGAACTATCTGTACCGGATCATGGAAAACAATACCGCAGACATCTCACCGATGCAGAGAGGCATCCTGATCAAGGAAGGACTGCGGCCGTCATTTATCGAGAAACTGGAGGGTATTGTCAGATGACACAGATCAATTACGAAAAAGGCAGGATCCCCGGACAGGAAAGCGGCATAGAGATCCGCCATTCGCTGTGTGATATCTGTTCCCCGGGTATGCACTGCGGACTGGATGTCTTTGTCAAAGACGGGAAGATCCTGAAGGTGGAAGGCACCGAAGGATTCCCGATCAATAACGGAAAGCTGTGCACAAAGGGTGCCGGCAACCGTCAGTATGTATACCGTGAAGACCGTATCCTGACACCGTTAAAGAGAGTCGGAGAACGCGGAGAAGGGAAGTTTGAACCGATCAGCTGGGATGAAGCACTGAAGCTGATCAGTGAGAAGTTCCTGCAGATCCGCAGAGACTATGGTGCCGACAAGGTGGCATTCTACTCCGGCTATTCCAAGCACTACAGGTTCATGTTTAGAAGACTGGCAAGTGTCTTTGGTTCGCAGAACTACGGTACTGAATCCAGCAGCTGTATGACATCGGGGCTGATGGCCTGGCTGATCGCTTCCGGGATGCCGATGGGGATGAACATGCCGAATGCGGAGCTGGTGCTTGGCTGGGGTGCCAACGGTTTCCACTCCCGCTATCCGATGATCCGGAACATGTATAAAAACATGGAGCACGGGCTGAAGGTGATCACCGTCGACCCGCGTATTACACCGGCTTCCCAGCGTCTTGCCAGTCTGCATCTGCGGCCGCATCTCGGCACTGACGGTGCTCTGGCGCTTGGCATTGCCCATGTACTGATCGAGAAAGACTGGGTCGCACATGAGTATATTCAGAAGTATGTTCACGGCTTTGAAGAATACAGGGAATATGTAAAGGCATTTACACCGGAGAGAACATATGAACTGACCGGTGTGCCGGCGGAAGATATATACAAGGCAGCCGAGATGATCCATGAGGCTCACGGCATCTGTGTTCCCGAAAGCAGTACAATGGGGCATCACCGCAACGGTATGCAGAATTACCGGGCGATCATGTCGCTGCTGATCATTACCGGCAATGTGGATGTGAAGGGCGGACAGGTTCCCGCGCCGCACAGTTTCATGGAAAGAAACTGCGGTTTTGAGACACACGAAGAAGAGTTCATGGAAGAAAGATGGCCGAAGGATGCCCCGAAGGCGATCGGTGCCGACAGATTCCCGCTGTGGTATGAACTGCGCAAGGACATGCAGGCAAATGCCCTGGCAGACAATATCCTGAAACAGGATGAGAACTCTGTCAGAGCGATCCTGGCTCTCGGCATGAACTACCGGATGTTTACCGAAGACGCAAAGTATATCGAAGCGATAAAGAAACTGGATATGTTCGTTGATGTCGATCTGTTCCTGACCGATACTGCCAAGTATGCGGATATCGTGCTGCCGGCATGTACATCACTGGAAAGAGAGACATTCATGCCCTACGCCGGCGGACAGGTATGGATGACAAAGAAAGCCATAGAGCCTCTTGGTGAGGCAAAACCGGATACCGAGATCATCTCCCTGCTGGCTCAGTACATGGATCTCGATGATGATCTGCTCAAGGGCGGCTATGATGCCTGCCTGAAACATATCCTCAGAGATCTGCCGGTCACTCTTGAAGAGATGAAGGCATCTGAGAAGCCGCTGAAGCTGCCGGATGTTAAGCCGTATGTCTTCGGTACGATGAACGAAAAGGGATGGCCTACCCCTACCGGCAAGCTGGAACTGTATTCCGAACTGATCGCTGCCCATCCCGAGTGGGGACTCGATCCGCTGCCGACATATACGGAACCGTATAATCCCGATCCCGAAAAGTATCCGTTCAGACTCTGTGCCGGTGCCAGAATACCGAATGCCCTGCACTCCCGTCTCCATGATGTACCGTGGGAGAGAAGTCTTCTGCCGGAGCCTTCCGTGGAGATGAGCATGGAGGATGCCGAAAGACTTGGCATTGAGCTTGGTGATGACGTCGAGATCTTTACCAATATCGGTTCTCTGACATTCAAGGCGATTCCCACTGCTACCGTAATGCCGGGTGATGTCTTCATCTACCATGGCTACAGAGAAAAGGATATCAACAGTATCCTTGACGGTACGAATCTTGATCCGTATTCCGGATTCCCGGCTTACCGCAGTGCCTACTGCGGACTCAGGAGGTGCGCATGACATACAAACTGGAACTAGACCTGTCCAAATGCTGTGCCTGTGGTGCCTGCGCCATAGCGTGCATGGACCAGAATGATATTGATCTTTCCACCGGTGTGCGTCCTTTCCGTACGGTCTTCCGTCAGGAGGACAGACGTACCGGTTCGATCGAATACTACTCGATCGCCTGTATGCACTGCGACAATGCGCCGTGTGTTACCGCATGTCCTTCGGGCTGCCTGTACAAGGATCCCGAAACCGGACTGACGCTGTATGACAACACGATGTGCATCGGCTGCCACAGCTGTGCAATGGCCTGCCCGTTCGGAGCCCCGACCTTCGGACCCGACAACAAGATGCGCAAGTGTGACGGCTGTATCGACCGTATCCGTGCCGGCTTACTGCCTGCCTGTGTCAAGGGCTGTACATATGACGCACTGAAGCTTGTCACCACTGATGATGATCCGGTACCAGCAGAGTATTCACTCGTTGCCCGCTGTGCCGTATTGTCTGACAGTCAGAAATAACAACTGAATATTGTATTTCGAGCCTGTATTCCTAAAGGAGACCATGGACTGCAGGCCTGAGCTATGGCTCACAGGGTATGCGGGGAAACCTTCGTGCCTTCCGTGTTTGAAAAGAAATACCGTAAGTATCTGTAGAAGATCAGGTAATTCTTTTTGTCGTTACCTGATCTTTATTTGTATGAAAATGACGCTGAAACAACTGATTCTGTGTGCGTATCTGGCGGTACTGGGAATGCTGGTAAAGCCGTTCCTGTCCCCTGTTTTCAACATGCTTACGGACTTCATCCGTATTCCCGGAGGCAGTGTGACTGCAGGCATCAGTATCCTGTTTCTTGTCTTCGGCAGGGCTTTGATCAACCGACCGTATACAGGTCTTCTGATCGGCTTCCTGCAGGGTGTGATCTCACTGACTACGGGCATCTCTGCCACCGTCGGTGCTCTCGTACTGATCACGTATACACTGCCGGGGATCGCTGTTGATCTCGTGATCGGCAGAACGCATCAGCCGCTGATGACACGGATGGTCCTTGCCGGGGCCTGCGGTGTGCTTGCCGGTGCTGTATCCACAAATATGCTGTATTTTAGGATGTCCCTGCTTCCGTTTATCCTGTTTTATACCTTCGGTGTTCTTTCGGGAGGACTCGGAGGTTACCTTGCGTATCAGGCTGTAATACGTATACCTGAACGTTTTAGAAAGGAATTTCAATGACTAAACGCACAAAAACTCTTTTACTTTTATTGGCGGCAGGATTGATCGCTGTACTTGTCTTCGTCAACCGTCGGCTTTCTGCCGGAGATGATGCCAAAGCTGCAGCTCTGCAGTTAACTGCGGAGATCGGCGGCAGTGAGAAGACCTATGACTACCGTGAAGATCACCCGTCGTTTCAGGCTTTTGACACCGAGATGCGCCGAAAGAACGGTGATGTCTTTCCGAAGAACTACAGCGGTATCGAACTGTCGGTGATCCTGAAAGAACTGGGAACAGAAGTTACTGATTCAACCGAGGTGACTGCAGTATGCGCGGATAATTACGAGATCACGCTGAGCGGGGAAGAGATCCTGCATGAAGGGAATATCTGGCTTGTAACACAGGAAGACGGACAGAAACTGGATGAAGAAAGCGGACCGTTCATGCTGGTGGTCAATGAGGATGAGTTCTCCACACGCTGGGCAAAGAATGTTGTCAGGATCAAGGTAAAGTGAATAACCGGATAGAGATCAATGAAACTTATGTAACCAAGCAGTTCCGCGACCGGATCTCCTTTGATCATGAAGTATTCGCTCTGGAAGTACTCAAAGATACCGGACTGGTGCCGAAGATCCTGCAGAAAGATGAACTGGTGCTGCGCATGGAGCGTATGCCGGCCATGACGCTGCGGGAAGTGCTGAAAGAACAAAGAAATACGCATGACCTGCTCCGGCAGATCGTGGCAGCTTATGAAACTCTTCTTGAGGCCTTTTACCAAAAGGCAGGAGAATACCCGGTATTGGAAGATCTTAACCCGGGGAATATTCTGCTTGCGGATGAACAGGTATACTGGATCGACTTTGAGCAGTATCACTTCGGCACAAAACAGGAGGCTGTGACTGCGCTTTGGGCTATGTTCATGTGTCTTGATCTCTCTGTAGATGATCCGGACGCAGTGAATACGTTTATACCTGAAGAACTGCGCACTGCTGTTCTGCAGTCTGTTTCCTTAACGCAGGAAAGGCGCAAAGCAATGAAGTCCGTACGCAGATCTTCCTGTGTGATCCTTGCCGGCGGTGCATCTTCCCGTATGCAGGGATATCCGAAAGGGCTGCTGCAGCTTGGGGACTATACATTTACCGAACAGATCCTGTACCGCACGCAGATCTTCGACCGCATCTTCATCAGTGCCAATACAGAAGAATATGCCCGTTTTGGCTATCCGCTGATCCCCGATATTGATCAAAGTATCGGTCCTCTCGGTGCCCTGCATGCCTGCCTCTCTTCCCTGAGAGATCCGTTAGTATTTGTGCTGCCCTGCGACATGCCGTTATTACGCACAGAGACCGTGCTGCAGATGTTTGCGGAAAGAACAGACGAAGATGCAGTGATTCTTGCCTGTCATGACAGGATCTATCCTACTGTCGGTATCTACAGAAAAGAAGTCCTCCCTGTTGTTGAGGAACAGATCCGGAAGAAGGACTTCCGCATGCGTTCCTTACTGGAAAGACTTCATGTACATTACTGTTATATCGATGATCCGCAGGAAGTGATAAATATCAATACTCCCGAAGATCTTTCCGATATACGTGCACACTTTGATCCATCGGTAATTATCAGGAAAAAAGCATGACGGTAGCCAGAGCAACCAGTCCCTGACAGATCACATTGGATATTTCAATTAGCCAATGGACCCTTGGATCTTTTAAATTTGCTTTAATGCCAATTCCACACAGCATAACAAACAGTATTATGGCCACTCCGTACATGACGACCGGCAGAAGGACACCTTTCTGTACAGAAAGACTGATCAGGGATGTATAGATAAGAATATAACCAAGCGCCCCTGTCAGGACTGCCGCTGTATTAAACTTTCTGCGTCGGGAATATACAAAAACAAGAAATATGCCTATCAGGAGTATCAAGATCACCCATATGATCAGGTTCATATTCATCACATACTTGATCAGCATCAGTCCGGACAGCAGGATACCGGCATTTACGCAGAAGACCAGAATGACAGGCATAACAAACTCGATCAGACCTAAGCCAACGATAACTTTACCGGTCGGGATAACAAAACCGAAAAGGATGGAAATAACAGCCCCGATCTTCAGTAATGTGTTGTAAGGACCTGTCATTGTATCAAACAGATTCCTGAGTACTGTTACCATTGTCACGGTATAGAGGATCGGGTTGATGTAGTCCAGCAGCCCCAAAGGTACAGAAAATTTGCTGAATGCTTTCTTTTCCATAATCTTTTACACTGCTGCAGATATAGCTTCTCTGAATGCCTGTTCTGCAGTCATTTTGATTTGTTCGATATTTCCTTCGATCATGCCCTGCTGCATCTGGGCATTGCCTCCGCCCTTGATCGTCATCGAAGCACGCAGTGTATTGGTAATCTTCTTCAGATCGTATTCCCTGCTCAGCCAGACAAACCGGTATACACCCGGGGATACTTCTGTAAATACTGCTGAGATCTTTGCCTTGTTCTTCTCAAGCAGCAGATCCCCCAGCATCCTGCAGGCATCCGCATCCAGATCATTCTCTGTCAGTATACAGACATCGTTTTTTTCCTGCTGTTCAGCCTTCATCTCGATATACGAACGTTTAATACCAGCCAGCCTGCGGTTTGTCTCACGGTTCTGTTCGATGTACTTTCTGACTGCGTCTGCCGTCTCCAGAGGCTTGGCAGAGAACAGATGGGATATTTGTATATTCTGATCCGCAGTATCTCTGAGCCACTGCCATGCCCTCTGTCCTGCCAGCATTTCAATCCGGCATCCGCTCTTATGCTTCTCCACCGATAACAGGTGGATAACACCGACTTCCCCGGTATACCTGACATGGGTGCCGCAGCAGGCACAGATATCCGTATCTTCGATCGTGACGATACGTACGGTGCCT
>CADBMY010000149.1 GCA_902795905.1 uncultured Erysipelotrichaceae bacterium | reverse complement strand
GACGGGGAGGGATGCATATGCTGCCGCTTACACTTGCCACAATAGGCGAAGAGTGCGAGATCAAAAAAGTCGGAGGAAATGCTGAACTGAAAAAACATCTCGAAGATCTCGGTATCGTTGCCGGACAGAAGATCACCGTTGTTTCTGAAACATCCGGAAATCTGATCGTGAATGTTAAAGAGACAAGGATCGCTCTCGACAGGGCAATGGCCACGAAGATCATGATTTAGGAGGAAAAAAGATGAAAACATTAAGGGAAGCCGCAATCGGTGAAACAGTAAAAGTAGTCAAGCTGCACGGCGCAGGAGCTGTCAAGCGCAGGATCATGGATATGGGTATCACCAAGGGTATCGATGTCTATGTGCGTAAAGTAGCTCCGCTCGGTGATCCTGTCGAGGTCACCGTAAGGGGATATGAACTGTCCATCCGTAAAGCTGATGCGGAAATGATCGAAATTGCTTAAATCATAAAAGAGGAGATTGAATATGGCAGACAAAATTGTAATAGCTCTTGCCGGTAACCCGAACAGCGGTAAGACAACACTGTTCAATGCGCTGACCGGTGCCAATCAGTATGTTGGCAACTGGCCGGGTGTTACGGTAGAGAAAAAAGAGGGAAAACTGAAGAAACACGATGATGTAATGATCGAAGACCTTCCGGGTATCTACTCATTATCACCGTATACACTGGAAGAAGTTGTATCCAGAAACTACCTGATCGGAGAGAGACCGGATGCGATCCTGAATATCGTTGACGGTACCAACCTCGAGCGTAACCTGTATCTGACAACACAGCTGACAGAACTTGGCATTCCTGTAGTTGTTGCCCTGAACATGACCGATCTGGTACGTAAGAACGGCGATAATATCAACGTTGCCGAACTGAGTAAGAGACTTGGCTGCAAGGTCGTTGAGATCTCTGCTCTGAAGCAGGATGGTATTGAAAACGCTGCTGAAGAAGCTGTAAAGGCCGCAAGATCCGGAAAGACAGTACCTCTGCACAGATTCAGTGCTGATGTCGAGAATGCTCTGGAACAGATCGCCGGCGAACTGAATGTTGAAGAGAACCAGAAGCGCTGGTATGCGATCAAAGTCTTTGAAAGAGATGATAAAGCTCTGGCCAGACTGAACCTCGGCTCTGACAAGATGAATAAGATCGAAAGCATCATCAAGGCTGCTGAAGAGAAAGCAGATGATGACAGTGAAGCAATCATTACCAATGAGCGTTATGTTGCGATCACGGATATGCTCAAGGGTATCTATACGAAGGCAAATGCCGGTGAACTGACAACTTCCGACAAGATCGACCGTATCGTAACCAACCGCTGGCTGGCTCTGCCGATCTTCGCTCTTGTCATGTGGGTCGTATACTACTTCTCGATCCAGACAGTCGGTAGCATGGCTACCGACTGGGTCAACGATGAACTGTTTGGCTGGATGATCCCGGATATGGTCAGCGGCTGGCTGGATGCTCTCGGTGTAGCTCCCTGGCTGTCAGGCCTGATTCTTGACGGTATCATTGCCGGTGTCGGTGCCGTTCTCGGTTTCGTACCGCAGATGCTCGTACTGTTCTTCTTCCTGGCGCTGCTGGAAGGATGCGGATACATGGCACGTATTGCCTTCATTATGGACCGTATCTTCCGTAAGTTCGGTCTTTCCGGCAAATCCTTCATCCCGATGATGATCGGTACCGGATGCGGCGTGCCCGGTGTCATGGCTTCCCGTACGATCGAGAACGAACGTGACAGACGTATGACTGTCATGACCACAACATTTATCCCCTGCGGTGCCAAGCTGCCGATCATTGCCCTGATCGCCGGTGCTCTGTTTAACAACTCCGCATGGGTAGGCTGGAGTGCATATCTCCTGGGTATTGCGGCCATCGTCATCTCCGGTATCATGCTGAAGAAGACTAAGATGTTTGCCGGTGATCCTGCACCGTTCGTTATGGAACTTCCTGCATATCATATGCCTACACTGTCCAGTGTTCTGCACTCCATGTGGGAGCGCGGCTGGTCCTTCATCAAGAAGGCCGGAACAGTTATCCTGCTGGCAACGATCCTTGTCTGGTTCCTGTCCAGCTTCGGTACAACAGAGGAAGGCTTCGGTATGGTTGATGACATGAATGATTCCATCCTGGCTGTTCTTGGCAACGCTGTATGCTGGATCTTCGCACCTCTTGGATGGGGCACATGGAAGCCTGCAGTTGCGACAGTTACAGGTCTGATCGCAAAGGAAAACGTTGTCGGTACCTTCGGTGTTCTCTACAACTATGAAGAAGTAGCTGAAGACGGTGCTGAGATCTGGGATCTGCTGCGGCAGGATTACACAGCTCTCTCTGCTTATTCATTCCTGGCCTTCAATCTGCTCTGTGCGCCTTGCTTCGCTGCAATCGGTGCCATCAAGAGAGAGATGAACAATGCCAAGTGGACATGGTTTGCGATCGGATATGAATGTGCATTCGCTTATGTAACGGCTCTGATCATCTATCAGATCGGCGGTCTGTTCACAGGTGAACACGGCTTTGGTCTCTGGACAGCTGTTGCAATCGCACTGATTGCCGGTATCATCTGGGCCCTGGTTCGTCCGTATAAGGAAGCTCAGAAACTCGAAGTTTCTGCAGTTGGTGATTAATGAACTACAGGGGCATCGCGGATGCCCCTGTCTGATTCTTCAAGAGGAGTTTGTATGGAAAAGATCAGACCCCTGACCGAAGCTCAGGTAAAATATCTGGCAGTGCTTCATGAACTGGATGCAGAGGAAAGCGGTATACGGAGCATTGAGATCGTCAGACATCTCGGTATATCAAGACCCAGTGTGCATTCGATGATGGAGCGTCTTGCCGGAATCGGACTTGTACGCAAGGATTATTACGGAATCGTCTATCTGACAGAAAAAGGCAAGGAGGAGGCCGGACGCTGTGCACAGCTGTATCAGGCATCTTCCGCGGAGGTGACGGAATGAATCTTCCAACATTGGTGATCATTGCTGTACTGGCGGTAATTGCTGTTATCGCCGTCAGAAGTATGTTTAAACGTGCAGAATCGGGCTGCTGCAGTCCCAGTGACAAAGTGAGTGTGGAGAAGGTAAAAGTAGCTGACAGAAACAAGGCCAATTACCCGTATGAAGCAGTTCTGAAGGTCGATGGCATGACCTGTGCCAACTGTGCAAAGAGGGTAGATAATGCCCTGAACTCAGTGGAAGGGATCTGGGCACAGACAGATTTATCTTCGAAGAAAACAGTTGTCAGGATGAAACATAAGTATGATGACAAGGTCCTGCGTGATACGGTAAACGCGATCGGTCCCTATACTGTCATGTCAGTAGAGCGGAAGTAAGCATTACCGCGAAGGTAAATGAAAACAGATTGTGATATACACAATCTGTTTTTTGATGAAGCTCAGAAGCCGATATGCAGATATTCTTTACCTTCGGCTGTATATACCGTAAAACTGTCTTCGCTCAGTACTGCGTATGTTCTGGGATGACCTTCTTTCGGCAGAGCGGCAGATCCGGGATTCAGCAGGTAGAAACCATCCTGGATCATCGCTGTCGGAACATGTGTATGTCCGGAGATGAAGATATCACCTTTCTCAAGCTTGGGCAGATGATCCGGTCCGTAGATATGTCCGTGTGACAGGAATACACGGTGACCTCCGAGGTACAGGATGTTGTAATCAGCAGTGACAGGGAAATCCAGGACCATGTCGTCGATCTCAGCGTCACAGTTGCCGCGTACCGCAATAATGTCATGCCACATGCTGTTCATTAATGCAGTGACCTGTTTCGGTGCGTAGTCCTCGGGAAGATCGTTGCGCGGTCCGTGATACAGGATATCACCGAGGCAGATCACGGCATCTGTAACGTGGGCAAGAGAAGCACTCTGACACAGCTGTGCTGCCCCGAGAGATCCGTGAATGTCAGATATAACCAGATATTTCATATAGTTCTCACTTTCATCAGTATTATAAACTTAACAGGTATCGGATGATATAATCAAAAGTGTATTAAGGAGAATAAAACTATGTTACTGACGATCGATGCAGGCAATACCAATATAGCCATAGGACTGCTGGATGAAGGCAAGGTCACAGCCACCTACAGACTGACGACCAAGACACCGCGTACAAGCGATGAGTACGGCATATGCCTGAATATGTTTCTGGAGAATTACGGGCATGACCGTGATGAGATCGAGAATGTGATCATCTCCAGTGTCGTTCCGAATATCAATTATTCGCTGTCTTCGGCGATCATCAAGTATATCGGCAAGGCGCCGATATTTGTCACAAAGGATCTGGACTCCGGCATCGGTCTGGACGTGGATAATCCGGCGGAAGTGGGTGCCGATCTGATCGTGGAGATGGCTGCTGTATACAAGGAGTACGGACGCTCCTGTATCGTCATTGACTTCGGCACAGCGACGACTTATGCATATCTTTCCGGCGGCGGTGTATTCAAAGGACTGGTCATTGCTCCGGGTCTGCAGGCTACTGCTGCAGCCCTGACCTCACAGGCCGCGATGTTGCCGGCAGTAGAGATCACGAAACCGGCACATGTACTGGGAAGGAATACAGTCGCATGCATGCAG
>CADBMY010000148.1 GCA_902795905.1 uncultured Erysipelotrichaceae bacterium | reverse complement strand
GAAGTAACAGCGGTGAGATCGACGGACAATGGACCGTTGATCCTGTCCCACTGTATACCTGATCCTGCATCAGCCGAACGATACCCCGAATGAGAGACCGGTACTGATCCCGCTCACATGCCGGCTGTAATAATACACAGAATAAAAACCAGGCCGGTACATCACCAGTCTGGTCATGACAATATCCATCTGCCTGAAAAGGCATAATACAGCGGTGAAGAACCGCTCTTTCTGTCTGCTCAGCAGCCTTTCCCGTCTATACTGCAGGCACTGTTCAGAGAGGATTCAGGAATAAATACGGTCATTCCCTTCTCCGTAAGATAGCTCTCCCAGTCTGTCAGTACTCTGCCATCTTCGGTGACGACTGCCGGCACCCCGATATCATTTACTGCTTTCAGATGATCAAACACAGGTTCCCTGTCACGCAGAGCCAGAAAAGCACCGAGACTGTGAAGATCTTTCAGAATATCCACAAATTCGTACTCCGCGTGATTCCGGTCCAGATTCTCTTTCAGGACCATGCAGTACGGACACTGTTCACTGCCATATACTTTTATCATCTCTTTTGTCCTTTCCAAAGATAGTATACGCTATTCGGCACCGACGATCTCATGAGGACGATAGAGTTCTTCAAGATAGACCAGATCCTCTTCGGTAAGCTGCAGATCCACAGCCTTTGCGGCATCATCGAAGTGCGGAATTTTCGTGGCACCGACGATCGGTGCTGCACATCCCCTGTGCATCAGCCATGCCAATGCGACCCTGGACATACTGACACCGTACTTTTCTGCCGTTTCCGCTACTCTTTCGATGATCTCAAGATCATTCTCCATCGCTCTGTCATACTTGCTGACAATCACTTTATCCGTCTTGGAACGGGCACTGTCACTGGTCCATCCTCTGTGCGACAGATGACCGCCTGCCAGCGGACTGTAAGGAATCAGTGAAACTCCGTACTGCCTGCACACAGGAATCAGTTCTCTTTCATCTTCCCTGTACATCAGATTATAGTGGTTCTGCATCGTCGAGAACTTCGTCCAGCCGTGATTCTCTGCACAGATCTGCATATTATGAAACTGATAGCCGTTCATGGCACTGGCTCCGATAGCTCTTACCTTGCCGGCTTTGACAAGTCCGTCCAGAGCCTCCATCGTCTCTTCGATCGGTGTACCGTAGTCAAACCTGTGGATCTGATAGAGATCTACGTAATCTGTCTGCAGGCGTTCCAGAGATCCTTCGATCTCACGTTTGATTGCCTGTGCGGAGAGTTTTCCCTCGTTAAAGAATACCTTGGTAGCGATCACCATCTTATCTCTCGGTATACCTGTCTCTTTCAACGCTTTGCCGATGAATTCTTCACTGGTTCCTCCGGCATAGATATTCGCTGTATCAATGAAGTTTACACCGATATCATATGCATGTGCGATCATGTTTCTGCTGTCTTCATAGTTCAGAAGCCACTGATGAGAATTAGGTGTCACAACACCGAAAGACATACCGCCGATACAGATTCTGGAGACTCTGATGCCGGTATCCGCAATTGTTGTATACTGCATATTCTTCTCCTTTATCTTCATCTTAACTGTTGTATAATGCGCAGACAATATAAAGTAAACTCCACGAAACAAAGTATATGCATTATAATTTTGGAGAATGAATAAGCTGAAAAAGACATGTCTGTGTCTGTGTATTGCCGTGATCGCCTGTCTGCCGCTGCTGAACGGGTCACTGCCTTACGGCAACGATACGACCTTTCATATGAACAGGATCGAGAGCCTGGTCCATGCCCTGTATCAGAGAGATCTGTATCCCCGTATATTCTGGTATCAGAATTATACATTCGGGTATGGCTCACCGCTTTTCTACTCGATCTTTTTCCTGTATATACCGGCTGCCCTGCGTATCCTCGGCATACCGATGATGATGACATACAGGTTATTTCTGTTTCTGATCTTCTTTGCCTGTGCCTGGACAATGATCACCCTGACCGAAGAAGCTGTCAGTAAAGATCCGCTGACCTGTTTCCTTTCCGGTCTTCTGTATGTTTTCTGTACATACTTTTTCCAGAATACCTATGACCGCGGTGCCATCGGTGAAGCCCTTGGCTATATCTTTGTCCCGGTGCTCATCCGCGGCATGTATGTTCTGTATAGAAAGAAGGAATACAGGCGCTGGCATATTCTTACCGCAGGGCTGTGCGGATCCCTGCTGTCGCATAATATCTCGTTCTTTCTGAGTGTTCTGACCCTGATCGTCTTCTGCCTTGTCCATATCCGCATCTTCGTGAAGGACGGAAAACTGTTCCTGAGTGTCCTGAAGGCATCACTGTGTGCCTTTCTGCTTACGGTATTCTTTTCCCTGCCGATGCTTGAACAGCTGATGACTCACCTGTACCGTGTCAGCGGATACTTTGCCAACGGACAGACGATGCAGGATCAGGCTGTGCTGCTGTCCGATCTGGTCAAGGTGCTGCCGTATGATTACGATCACCTGTGCTTAAGCAATGTCGGTCTCTTTCTGCTCGTGCTGCCTGCGTTTGTCTTCTTCACCGACAGTTCCGCAGAGATCCGCAAGTGTACCGTATTCGGCTATATCCTGCTGATCATGTCAACACAGGTATTTCCGTGGAGGTACTTCGGCATGATGAGTTTCATGCAGTTCCCGCAGCGAATGCTGATCATTGCCCCTGCCTTCCTCACGCTCTCTTCAGCCTATGTGATCGAACATCAGAGCAGACACATTCGTTACGGTATCCTGACTGCCGCATGTATCCTGAGTGCCATGGCAGTATATACACAGTACGACTATTTCGGTCTGTTCATGGACTATACGCAGCCGGAGATGATCGCCGATACAGGCTACTATTATCCCGAAGATGAAAGCTGGTACAACATCATGCAGGTAAGCAGTCCTGACTATCTGCTGATGGATACCAACGTTCATTACCGCTACCAAAGCCGAAATATCCTGCATGAGGGTGAAGAGATCGCCGACTTTGAGAATAACTACAATGCCATCAGATTTACGGCAGACAGCGGTGAATACATCATCCCCAAGATCTTCTACAAGGGATATACAGCCAGAGATGACAGCGGTACGCTTCTGCCCCTGTCCTTTGATCATGACACCGGTCTGCTTAAGGTAACCGTACCCGAAGATAATAAAAACCGTGTGATCACGGTCTCTTATACAGGAACACGATTACAGAAGATCACACAGTTTATATCATTGATAACGTTAACTGTACTTCTTTGTTCAAAGCTTTACTGGTTCTT
>CADBMY010000147.1 GCA_902795905.1 uncultured Erysipelotrichaceae bacterium | reverse complement strand
GGAGGGAAAGGTCTGGGGCCGCGGCAGTGCGGATACCAAGTGTTCTGTGATGTCATTCATGCAGGCGGTGGAAGAACTGCTGGCAGAGGGGTATGTCCCGGAACAGGACGTCTATCTGGCTTCCGCAAATACCGAAGAGGTGGCAGGACCCGGGGCTGTATGGACCGTGGATGAGCTTGAAAAACGCGGTGTGAAACCGTTTATCGTCAATGATGAGGGTGGTTCGATCGTTACCGAACCAATGGCCGGTTTCAAAGGCAACTATGCGATGATCGGTGTCCTGGAAAAGGGTCAGGGAAATCTCCTGGTCTCGGCAAGATCCGGAGGCGGTCACTCCAGCTATCCTCCCAGGAATTCCCCGATCGTCAGACTCGGCCGGTTTGTCAGTGACCTTGACAGACATAATCCGATGAAGTCTGCATTCAATACACAGGCAACGGAGATGTTTACGCAGCTGGCACCGTACGGTCCTTTCTACATGAGACTGCTTTTTGAGAACCTGTGGCTGTTCAAACCGCTGCTGACAAGGCTCATGCCTTCAATCTCTCCGCAGGCAGCTGCCCTGCTGCGTACAACGATCGCCCCGACCATGCAGTCAGGATCCGAAGGTGCCAATGTCCTGCCGCAGGAAGCGACCCTGACGCTGAATCTGCGCTACATCCCGCACCAGGATATGCGTGAAAGCAACGACCTGATCAAGTCACTTGCCGCAAAATACGATCTGGAAGTCAAAGAGCTGGATGCCTATCCGTCCTGCACACCTGTAGACAGTCACAGTGAAGCTTTTGATCTGGTGCGTGAAGTCATCGCTGAAGTATTCCCGGGACTGCCGGCAGTCCCCTATGTCATGACCGGCGGCACCGATGCAAGACACTACCAGCGTATCTGTGATGCCTGTATCCGGTTCTCTCCGGTAGTCTACGGACCGGAACAGATGAAAGGCATGCACGGACTCAACGAGTGTCTGGAAACGACCAGTCTGCCGGGCGCTGTCGATTATTACAAGACCCTGATCCGGAAGAACCGGTAGGACAGTATACTCACGATCCATAATAAAAACAGAGTGATCAGGTACACACCGGTCACTCTGTTTCTTTCTGTGTTATGCGTCAAGAAGCTTCAGCACTTCATCCACCGTCGGCATATCCACGATATTCTTTGCGTAGTGGGCATAGCTCACGGTACCGTCTTCTTCGACAATGAACATGGCGGGAAGCTGCAGTTCGTTGCCTTCGTAGTCACCGTGCGCAAAGCCTGCCTTTCCTGCCTCCTTGCCTTTCTGCACAAGCTTCAGCAGTCCGTCGCCTGCCAGTTTCAGTTTGGAAGCCGCAGGTTTGATATCCAGCGTATTGTAGATCAGCTGATCACTGTCACAGATGATCTCAAACGGAAGCGTCTCCTGACTGCTTTCGAGATCCTTACGTACATGCTCAGGATCACTCTGCATGACCACGTAGACCTGGGCATTTCTGTCCAGAAACTCCTGATATCTCCGGGCGATGATATGGACATCATAGCGGCATACCGTACACCCGATATAGCGAAGCACCCAGAAGACGGTCTTCCCCTTCAGTACATCACTGATCTTCTGGTTATCCTTGTACGCTGTGCGGAACGTAAAGTCCGGCATTTTTTCTCCGACACTTAGTCTTGGCATCGTTACCTCCTGTAATCATAGGCGGGATAGTTCTCATCAAAGAATCTGAAGAGTTCTTCCTTCTCCGCCGCGGTCAGTCCTGTCTGCGGCAGACGCACCGCATCACTGTCGATCACACCGATACGCTTCAGCAGAGCCTTGCATTTGGCTGCTTCCTTGACACCGGTCATGGCTGCGACAGCCGCGATCCTGTCCTGCAGTATGCGTGCTTCATCGATCTTTCTTTCGTTCCACAGTCTGATCAGTTCATTCAGATCTTCAGGAATGATATTGCAGTTGCCGGAAACGGTTCCGCAGATCCCGACAGCCAGAGCCGGCAGGAACATCTGCACCGGTGCTACCAGAACATCAAACGTACTGTTGTTGATCCTGTGGAAATCCATCAGCGTCAGGATATCTCCGACACTGTATTTGATACCGATGACATTCGGACATCTCCGGTTCAGCTCCTGTACCAGAGACTTACTGAGCCGGTTGACAGCCATGAACGGGATACCGTAAAGATATACCGGAAAGTCTTCGGGAACACTTCTGACAACTGTTTCCAGATATGCCAGCAGTTCTTCATCACTGAGCGGATAGTACGTCGGTGTAAGCAGACCGATACCGTCAGCACCGATCTCGTATGCATACTTTGCAAGATCTGCACTGACAGAGGTAACCTCACCGCCGATCTGACAGAATACATTGACTCTGCCGGCAGCTGTTTCCACCACTGTCTTATAGATTGCCTTACGCTCTTCAGGCGTCAGGTTATTAACTTCTCCGGTCGTACCGCAGGGGTATAAACCGCTGACTCCGCGGCTGATCAGATGCTCCGTCAAACGTGCCAGGGATACAAGATCAACTTCCCCTGTCTCCGTCATGGGTGTGACCATCGGCACATTAACACCAGTCATTCTCTTCATGATCGTTCTCCTTACGGCAGCTTGTTTCCGGCAGCCGTATACAGTCTGTACCAGTCTTCACGGCTGATCTTCACTTTCTGCGCCCTGGCCATATTCTGTATTCTTTCAGGATTCGTAGAGCCGACAATGACCTGCATATCTGCAGGATGCCTGAGGATCCAGGCAACTGCTATTCCTTCCGGCGTCAGTCCGTACTTCTCTGCCTGCAGATCGATCTCTCCGTTTAATTCAAGGAAATCCGGGTGACCCAGGAATGTTCCCGCAAACATGCCGAACTGCAGCGGTGACCATGCCTGGATCGTAATATCATTGCGCCGGCAGTAGTTCAGGATACCGCCGTCTCTGACCACACCGCTGTCATGTCCCTCAATATTCACGTTGATGCCTTCCGTGACCATGGACGCATTCGTCAGTGAGAACTGCATCTGATTGGCAACGATCGGCTGTTCTACATATTTCTTCAGCAGTTCGATCTGTCCGGGATCCATATTGCTTACACCGAAGGCACGTACTTTACCTGTTTCCTCCAGAATATCAAAAGCCTCTGCGACCTCTTCCGGTTCCATCAGCGCATCCGGTCTGTGCAGCAGAAGCAGATCCAGGTAGTCTGTC
>CADBMY010000146.1 GCA_902795905.1 uncultured Erysipelotrichaceae bacterium | reverse complement strand
CTGCGGGAGACAAACAAACAGGCAAGTGCGCATGCGGAATTCCTGGCTATACAGAAAGCTTCTTCGTATCTTGGTACGTGGTGTCTGGACGACTGCGATCTGTATGTGACCCTGGAACCCTGCATGATGTGCACCGGAGCCATTATCCTTGCCAGGATCGCCAATCTGTATTACGGAACGAAAGATCCCAAGGCAGGGGCAGTAGACAGCGTGATCGAGGTGCGGAAGATCAGCCGCCTGAATCATCACGTGAACGTCGAATCGGGATATCTTGAACAGGAATGCGGAGATATCCTGCGCGCATTCTTCAAAGAGAAGAGACAAAAGCCGAAAAGAGATAAAAGTCAGTTTAAAATCGACAAATAGACATTGAGAAGGGCTTAAGAATAGCCTTTTCTTTTGCTATAATTGATTAATAGCAGAGGTAATGCAATGGGCAGAGAAGCACTCTATCAGAAATACCGTTCCAGAACGTTTTCAGAGGTCGTAGGACAGGAATATATCGTACGATCTGTTCAGAATGCGTTAAAAGAGGGAAAAGTAGGCCATGCATACCTGTTCTGCGGACCCCGCGGTACGGGAAAGACGACGATGGCGAGACTTCTGGCCAAGGCCGTCAACTGCGAAGATGTTGAACATGCGCCTTGTGAGCACTGTGCAAACTGTCTGGCAGCCTCCGCAAACAACCATCCGGACATTGTCGAGATCAATGCCGCAAATGAGACCCATGTAGAAGATATCCGCGGGCTGATCGAACGTGCAAGATTATCACCGATGATGGGCCGGTATAAGGTCTATATCATCGATGAGGTCCACCAGCTGTCATCATCCGCTGCCAGTGCTCTGTTAAAAACGCTGGAAGAACCGCCGGAACATGTCATCTTTATCCTGGCAACGACAGATCCGCAGAAGCTTCTGAATACGATCATCTCCCGCTGTCAGCGCTTTGATTTCTCCAAGGTTCCTGCCGAGAAGATACGTGATCATCTGCTTCACGTGGCATCTATGGAGGGTATAGGCCTGGAAGAGAGAGCGGCGGAAATGCTGGCGGAACTGGCTGACGGCGGTATGCGCGATGCCCTCAGCATGCTGGATCAGGCAAATGCCTATGCCGAAGGGAAGATCACCGAAGCAAGTATCATCGAGATCTACGGTCTGACTTCCGTGTCGGAAATGATCGAGTTTATTCTGGCTGTTTATGCCGGTGATGTTGAAACAGTCATGAACAGGATCCATGGATATGAACATGCAGGCATGGATATACGCAGACTGACATCCGATCTGATCGCAGCCCTGAAAGATGCGGTCATCTACAGAGCTGTACACAAGGATAACCTGCTGCGTCTTCTGAAGGCGGAACAGGCACAGAAGATCGCTTCACCGGTCAGCCGTACCCAGCTGCTGAAGATGATCACGATCCTGATGGATGCGGCAGAGAGATATAAGAATGCCGTTTCGGTCAGCAGCGTCTTTGAGGTTGCGGCACTGGAGATGATGCCGGATGAAGTACTTCCTGCCGAAGAGACAAAACCCCTGGCAGTCAAACCGGAGCCGGTAAAACCCGCAAAGACAGAGCCTGTACATATGGTGCCGGAGCCTGAACCTGCCCCGAAACCTGCACCAATTGCACAAAAAGAGCCCGAAAATATCGAAATTCCTGCAGAAACAGCACCGGAACCGGAAGAAGTCATGACAGAACTCGTACCGGAAGAGAAGAAACCGGAACCGATTAAGACAGCACCGGTCACCGCGCTTTCGACCGAAGATATCCTGGCGCTGCTTGTACAGTGCACGAAGAATGCCAAACAGCAGGACATGCGCAGACTGCAGGAGATCACCAACACCCTGATCATGGACCGCTATACTGCCAATCTCGGACAGACAGAGATCCTGGCCAGCGGAGATAACTGTATCCTGCTTGGCTGTATGTCTCAGGCTGTTGCCAACACGATGAATGAATACAGCTTCAACCGTGAGCTTTACTTCTATCTGAAGGAAAGAGATCTCGATAAGATGGTCTATGCGGTCACGAAGGAAAGCTATGAGGAAGCCGTAAAGGAATTTGTGGAGAGACGGAAGACAAACAGTCTGCCGGAACCCGCAAAGATCGAACGCTATATAGAAATAAACGAAGAGGAAGGAGAAGCCCCCGCCCCTGAAGAGAAGCTGTTTGAACTCTTTGGTGAAGATCTGGTGGAGGTCATAGACGACGATGAGTAATTTTGATTTTGATGCTCTGATGAAACAGGCACAGGCCATGCAGAGTGAGATGATGCAGATCCAGGACCAGCTGGCAGAGACGATCTACACAGGCAATAACGGCGGCAGTACCGGTGTAACTGTAAAGATCAACGGGAATAACGAAGCCCAGGAAGTCATTATTCCCGAAGAGCTGATGAATCCCGAAGACAGAGAGATGCTTCAGGATATGATCATGATCGCGTTTAATGATGCGCTTGATAAAGCCAACGAAGACAGAGAGAGACGTCTGGGCAAGTTTACACAGGGAGCGGGTCTGCCGAATTTCTAAAGATGTATCCCCGAAGTCTTGAAAAACTGATCGAAAGCTTCCGTAAGCTTCCCGGTGTCGGTGAGAAGACAGCCGAGCGCTATGCCCTGCTGATCTGCGACAGCGACATTGAGGATGTACAGGAATTTGCGCAGGCACTGATGGATGTAAAGGAGAAACTGACACACTGCCATGTCTGCGGGAATCTCTGTGAGGGAGATGAGTGTGATATCTGCCGTGACCGGGAAAGAAACCACAGGCAGATCTTTGTCGTGCAGTCGAGCAAGGATATCATCGCCATGGAAAGAGCCGGGGAATACCGCGGTGTATACCATGTGCTGAACGGATTGATCTCCTCCAGCAAGGGAATCCTGCCGGAAGATCTGAATATCGAGTCACTTGTGGAAAGAGCGAAAGATGCCGAGGAAGTGATCCTGGCAACCAGTGCGACGCTGGACGGCGAGACAACATCACTGTACCTGTCCAGGCTGCTGGCACAGAATTATCCCGAACTGCTGATCACGAGGATCGCACACGGTATCCCTTCCGGGGGACTGCTGGATTATGCGGATGAGATCACGCTGATGCATGCACTGACAGACAGAAGGAAAATGGGTGGTTGAAGATGAGTTCTATTGCGTATGTCACAGACGAAAAGATGATCGAGTATCATCGCCTTTGCGGAAACAGACAGATCAATTTCTGGCGGCTGACCAGCCGTAAGGAGTTCAAGGATTTCCATCCCGGAGAACTGCTGTTTTTCTATACGCATCCAAGAGGAAGACGGAAGAAAGGCTTTGTCGGATATGCGCATTATGCGACATCACATACGATGTCACTGGATACGATGTGGAAACGTTACGGAAACAATAATGGCTATGACACACTCGAACAGATGGAGGAAGCGATCAAGCGGGCAGCCAAGGATAAACCGGTGCCGGAAAAGATGAACTGCCTGCAGCTGGATAATGTTGTCTTCTTCCTGGAACCTGTATTCCCGGAGGATGTCGGACTGACGATCTCGCCGAAGATGGAAAGCTACTGCTATCTCGATCAGGAAGATCCTGAGACAACGATCCGGATCCTGAAACAGGCGGAGAAGAACGGTATCGATATCTGGAGTGCATCACAGGGAGAGGAAATACAGAATACCTTCCGCAGAGATGAACTCAGACATCAGCTGGCATGGATACAGAAACAGATCGGTAAGACCAACTACAACGATAAGGAAAGAGCCCTGGCCCAGAAACTCTCACGGCAGTATCTGGAGGAACACGGCGGCGAGATGATCCGCAACAACCGTACGGATATCTTTGAGATCAGTGATGACAGGATCGTGATCACGGTTCCCTTTGTTTCACAGAGCAGAGACTACAAGACAAGACGTAAGGAATTCTTCGGCAAGCTCATCCTGTACAAGATGATGATCGAAGAGAGCGAACAGGCTTTTGCGCCGGTGAAGTTCAATGTCATCACGCTCAGTGATCAGCCGGAGATCAGGGCATATACAGATAGGATCAACCATGACGGATTATGAGGTGATCGTCATCGGCGGCGGACATGCCGGCATTGAGGCAGCTCTTGCCTGTGCACGTCTGTCCCGAAAGACGCTTTTATGTACGCTGAATATCGGGAATATCGGTAAGATGCCGTGCAATCCCTCGGTGGGAGGACCTGCCAAGGGAATTGTGGTCAGAGAGATCGATGCCCTGGGCGGAGAGATGCCGAAGACAGCGGATATGACAGCCCTGCAGTTCAAGATGCTCAACAGTTCGAAAGGACCGGGTGTACGGGCACTGCGGGTGCAGTCGGATAAACTGGCATATGCGGAGCGTATGCAGTATGTGTGTACACATACAGAGAATCTGACCGTGATGGAAGTCATGGTCAAAGCATTGAATACCGACGGGAAGAAGGTAACCGGCATTACCCTGCAGGATGGCTCGGTGATCACCTGCAGAATCGTGATCCTGACGACGGGGACATACATGGCCGGCGTCAATATGATCAGTGATGAGGTCATACCGGGCGGACCGGACGGGGAGAAGACGACAGGAGATCTCTCGGCATCGCTGCGGGATCTGGGTCTGCGGACATTCCGGCTGAAGACCGGTACACCGCCGCGGGTATACACCAACTCGATCGACTTTTCCAAAACAACGCTGGAACCGGGCACGGATGGCTTTCTTCGCTTCTCGGAAGAGACTGAAAAGATCCTTCCGTTCAGTGAACAAGTACCCTGTTATATGACGCATACCACAGTAGAAACACACGAGATCATTCTCGCCAATCTGCATCGTTCCAGCATGTATTCCGGCGTCGTCAAGGGCGTAGGACCGCGGTACTGTCCTTCCATTGAAGATAAGCTTGTACGCTTTCAGGACAAACCCAGACATTTACTGTTCCTGGAACCGGAGTCGCTGCGTCTGGATACGACATATGTGCAGGGTTTCTCCACATCTCTGCCGCGGGATGTCCAGGAGAAGATGACACACACACTGCCGGGCTTCGAGAACTGCCGCATAAAGTCATATGCCTACGCGATCGAGTATGATGCGATCGATCCCATACAGATGAAGGTATCGCTGGAATCCAAGGTGATCGAGAATCTGTTTACGGCAGGACAGGTCAACGGTACTTCCGGTTATGAGGAGGCAGCCGGACAGGGTATCCTTGCGGGGATCAACGCTGTACGCAAGCTGCAGGAGAAGGAACCGCTGGTGCTGGGCAGAGATGAGGCATATATCGGTGTTCTGATCGATGACCTGACAACGAAGGGAACGAAAGAACCATACAGACTGCTGACAAGCCGGGCGGAGTACAGACTGCTGCTGAGACATGACAACGCGGAGGACCGCCTGATCGCCAAAGGATATGAGACAGGTCTTGTGACACCGCAGAGATACGAACGATATCTTGAGCGCCGAAAGACACGGGAGACTATCGTGCAGACACTGCGGGAGAAGAGCTTCGATCTGGCCGGAGATGTACTGCATGATTACCTGAAGGAACACGGGTATGAGAGTGATGCGCATGTTGGTATGACCGGGTATGATCTTGTCAAACGGCCGGGTATCACCTCCCATGATCTACTCAGAGAGACCGGTATCGAGACCGATCCCGAACTGGCAGAGATGTGCGATATCGAGATCAAATATGAGGGCTATATCGAAAAGGCCCGCAGACAGGCAGAACGCTTAAAAGATATGGAAGACAGGAAGCTTGGTACGGACTTCAACTATGATGAAGTCGAGCATCTGTCTCTGGAAGGAAGACAGAAACTGAAGGAATACAAACCGGAAACACTGGGACAGGCATCCCGTATCTCCGGAGTGGATCCTGCGGATATCTCCGTACTGGCAGTGACCCTGAAACACAGGAAGGACAGACAGATATGAATTATGAAGAAGTAGTAAGCAACGTCAATGTATACGGACTGAATGAATCGGCACGGGGAGCGAAGTTCTCGATGGCTGTTGATGTAAACAAGGTAGACGGTACGATCACGGATACGACACGCAAGCTTGCGCAGTCACCGATCGGCAGCGGACATGATAACTTCATGAACGGTATCATTGTCCAGTTTGACCTGACTTTTACCAATAAAGCCTGGGTGGAAGCCGAGAGATATCACTTCCTGGATTTTGTCAGTTCGCAGTCAACGATGCACAGGATCACGAAGTTTGATCTGGACAAGGCATATATCGAGTATACCGATCCCCGGATCATCGAGATCATGAAGGAGAAGACAGCGGACTACAATGCCCTGCAGGAACGCATAAAGGAAGCACTGGAGAACGGTGAGGGTGTCTCGGCAATGCGGGAAGAGTCAGCACGCAAGTATCTGGAGATCCTGTATTCGAATCCTGCCGGGTTCAAGCTTACGGCGAGAATGACAACGAATTACCGTCAGCTGAAGACGATCTACAGGCAGAGAAGAGATCACCGTCTGCCGGAGTGGAGAGCATTCTGTGCATGGGTGGAGACACTGCCGTATGCGGAATTTATCACGGATGTCAAAGCGTAAACACATTCTGTTTCTGATCCTGTTCTGCATATGTACAGCATTTGCGGGCTGTACGCAGAAAAAACGGGAGATGCCGGAGACGGTGCGGGCAATGTGGTTTGCCTATCCGGATTACCGGGAGATCCTGGCCGGCAGAGATCAGAAGGGGTATGAGGCGATGGCGGACAAGATCATGGAAGATCTGGACTCCATCGGTATCAATACCCTGTATATCCATGTCTGTGCCTATACCGATGCATACTTCCCGTCAAAGATCTATCCGATGAGTAAGGACGTGCAGGACGCTGACTATGATCCGTTCGGTATTCTTGTGCAGAAGGCAAAGGAACACGGGATCCGGACAGAAGCCTGGATCAATCCTCTGCGTTCGGTGCTGGAAGAGGAGACAGAAGAGTGGGAAGATGGCTTTATCCTGAAGGAATGGGTAAAGGAGAATAACGAGAGGGTCCGCTGGGTAAACGGCAGATACTACCTGAATCCGGCATATCCGGAAGTACGTGAGCTGATCGTATCATTCGTGCAGGAAGTACTTGATACGTACGATGTGGACGGGATCCATTTTGATGATTACTTCTATCCGGATGGAACAAGCAGAAACTTCGATGAGTATATCTACGGAGAAGCTAACGCTGCCGAAGCGATCAGCCGTGAAGACTACCGCCGGGCACAGATCAACGAACTGGTCAGGGAAGTCCGGGATACGGTAAAGAAGAAGGGCAGTGATCTGACTTTCGGTATCTCGGTATCGGGGAATAATGACTACAACCGGGATCAGATCTTTGCGGATACCGATGCCTGGATCGAAGAAGGACTGATCGACTATCTGGCACCGCAGATCTACTGGGGCTTTAACAACCCCTCACGTCCGTATGCGCGTACGGTCAACGAGTGGCGTACATTCGTCGGCGACAGGGACTGTGATCTGATCATCGGACTTGCGGCATACAAGGTCGGTGCGAGTGACGGCTATGCCGG
>CADBMY010000145.1 GCA_902795905.1 uncultured Erysipelotrichaceae bacterium | reverse complement strand
GCTTTTCATCAGGGATCAGGCACAAATATGTACATGTTTTTCGGTGCTCATTTCACGAATGAGTCCGGAGAAGGGGTACGCTTTACTGTCTATGCACCGCACGCGAGAACGGTCAGTGTTGTCGGCGGTTTCAATAACTGGGATATCAACGCGGCCAGAATGGAACGTACGGGGTTTACCGGCGTTTGGAGCGTGTTTGTGCCGGGGATCCGGGAGTGGGAAAGCTATAAGTACTATATAGAAGATCGTAACGGAAATCCGATCTACAAGGCGGATCCGTATGCTTTCTACAGTGAGACAAGACCGGAAACAGCGTCCAAAGTGTATGATATACGGCAGCTGAAATGGTCTGACGGAGCGTGGATGAAGAAACGTTCCAAGGGCTTTGACAGTCCGATATCGATCTATGAAGTCTATGCAGGAGGCTGGAAACGGCAGGAGAAGTATCCGTATACCTACGGTATGCTGGAAGCAGAACTGATTCCGTACGTGAAGGAACATGGGTATACACATATAGAACTGATGCCCCTGAATGAGTATCCGTTTGACGGTTCCTGGGGATATCAGGCAAGCGGTTATTTCTCGGTGACCAGCAGATACGGCAATCCGACGGAATTTGCGTCATTTGTCAATGCCTGTCACAAAGCCGGTATCGGTGTGATCATGGACATGGTTCCCGTACACTTTGTCAAGGATGACTTTGGTCTGCGCATGTTTGACGGTGAACCGCTGTATGAATACCGGAAACGGGAAGATGCGGAATCGGAATGGGGCACACTGAATTTTGACCTGTGGAATGAAGAAGTCAGGTCTTTCCTGATCAGTGCGGCTGAGTTCTGGCTGGATATCTACCACATTGACGGTCTGCGCATGGATGCTGTAAGCAATCTGATCTACTGGGGAGGCAACCGTGACAGAGGCACCAATGATGGTTCGCTCTACTTCATCAAGCGGATGAATTACTATCTGTCCAAGGATTATCCGGATGTCATGTTAATTGCGGAAGACAGCAGTGATTTCCCGAAGGTCACATGGAGTACTTTGGACGGGGGTCTTGGCTTTGACTACAAGTGGGATCTTGGCTGGATGAATGATACCCTGCGGTATTTTGAACTGGATCCTGTATACAGGAAATATCATCACAACAAGCTCACATTCTCGATGGCTTACTTCTACAGCGAAAGATTCCTGTTACCGTTCAGCCATGATGAGAATGTACACGGAAAGAAGACGATCGTTGACCGCATGTGGGGAACGTATGAGCAGAAATTTGCCCAGGCAAGAAACCTGTATGCCTATATGTATGCACATCCCGGCAAGAAACTGAACTTCATGGGCAATGAGATCGCTACGATCAGGGAATTTGATGAGACCAAGGAGCTTGACTGGTTCCTGCTTTCGTACCCGATCCACAGTGCTTTCCAGCGTTATATTACGGATTTGAACAAGATCTATCTGAATCATCCCTGTCTGTATAAACACGATTATACCTATGATGGATTCAAATGGATCGATGCGGATGATGCGGACAGAAGTGTATACTCCTTCTATCGTGAAGATGAAAAGGAATATATCCTGTGCGTATTGAATATGACACCGGTATCCTACGAGAAGTTTACGGTAGGCGTACCGCAGAAGGGAACCTGGACAGAGATACTGAACTCTGAAAAGGATATATACAACGGCTGTAATATGTGTAATTTTGAACCGATCAAGACGCACCCGGCTGCCGAAGGTGCTAAGTTTGATCATGAGCTTGATCTGCGTCTGGCTCCGTTTGGCGCGATATGGATGCGGATCGCCAAGAGAAAATCACGTAAGACAGAGCAGTAAAAGGGGAACGTTATGTGGAAAAACAAAAATGAATTTAAGAAAGAGTACAGCGAGCGACTGATTGCTGCGTACGGTACAACAGTTGAGAATACTCATCCAACCGAGAAGTATACACTTCTGGCGGAGATGGTCAGAGAACAGGCTAGTATGAACTGGAAAGATACCAAAGTCAATACGTCGAAGCAGTCACGCAAGCAGGTATATTATTTCTCAATGGAGTTTCTGCTGGGCAGAAGTCTTGGCAACAATCTGATGAATCTCGGAATCTACGATATCGTTAATGACGGTCTGAAAGATCTCGGTATCGATCTCAGAAACCTGATCTCGATGGAAAAGGACGCAGGTCTTGGCAACGGCGGTCTCGGCAGACTGGCAGCGTGCTTCATGGACTCTGCCGCAACACTGAATTACGCGGTGAACGGCAACTGTATCCGTTATCAGAACGGTCTGTTCCGTCAGGATATCGATAAAAACGGCAGACAGCTGGAGATGCCTGACATGTGGCTGCGTATCGGCAATCCGTGGGAGATCCGCAAACCTAAACACTCTGTAGACGTATCGTTCTACGGCAATGTTGAGGTCAGTGCCGACAGTAACGGCAACCTGCACTTCAAGCATGTGAATGCTGAACATGTTCTGGCGGTTCCTTATGATATGCCGATGATCGGTGCCAACACAAAGATGACGAATACACTTCGTCTGTGGTCGGCAGAGCCTGCGGATACTTCTCCGTCAGGAATCGACTACCGTAAGTATGTTGCGTCTGTCAGTGAGATCTGCCAGAACGTCTATCCCGATGATTCTACGGAGGAAGGTAAGATCCTGCGTCTGAAACAGGAGTATTTCTTCGTTGCGGCCGGTGTGCGTTCGATCATCGTTTCCCATTTGGGAGATCATGACACACTGAGCAATCTGCCTGAATATGCAGCGATCCAGCTGAATGATACGCATCCGGTATTCGTTATTCCGGAACTGATGCGGATACTGATGGATGAGTTTGACTATGAATGGAACGATGCCTGGACACTTGTCAAACAGGTCGTTTCCTATACGAATCATACGGTCATGAGTGAGGCTCTGGAGACATGGCCTTCCGAGTATGTCCGCAAGCTTCTGCCCAGAATCTACATGATCATCGAAGAGATCGACAGACGTATGGTCAGCTTTGTCAGGGACACTGTCACACAGGATCCGAGCTATATAGAGAAAGTCAGACCGATCAGCGGCGGACGTGTACACATGGCAAGAATCGCTGTGATCGGCAGTCATACGGTCAACGGTGTTGCCAGGATCCACTCCGGACTTCTGAAGACAGATCTGTTCAAAGAATATGCACAGATCTGGCCGGAACGTTTCCAGAACAAGACAAACGGTATCACACCCAGAAGATGGCTGATGTACTCCAATCCTGAACTTGCGGAGTTCCTGGATGAGACGATCGGAAACGGATACAGAAAAGACTTTACCAAGGTCGAGAAGCTGATGAAGTACGCTGATGATCCGAAAGTACAGAAACAGTTCATGAAGGTCAAGTTAAAGAGAAAAGAGATTCTCGCAGACTATGTCAAGCGTACGACTGGTGTAACGATCGACCCGAATTCGATCATTGATACGCAGGCTAAACGTATCCATGCATATAAGAGACAGCTGCTCAATATCATGCATGTTATCTATCTGTATCAGAGGATCAAGTCCGATCCGAATTTCATGATCTATCCCCGTACATTTATCTTTGCCGGTAAGGCAGCACCTGCCTATACCTTTGCCAAGAGCGTGATCCACCTGATCAACTGTGTCGCCAAAAAGGTAAACGATGATCCTGATGTCAAGGGCATGCTCAAGGTCGTTTTCCTGCCTAACTACAGAGTAACGATGTCCGAATACCTGATGAACGGTACGGATGTCAGTGAACAGATCAGTACAGCAGGTAAGGAAGCCAGCGGTACCGGCAATATGAAGTTCATGATGAACGGTGCCGTGATGCTGGGTACACTGGATGGCGCCAATGTAGAGATCGACGAGTATGTAGGACGTCAGAACAGTGTCATCTTCGGTATGAATGTGGATGATATTGCCAGGATCCGCAACGGTTATCATGCCTACAGCTATTACAGTGCCGATGAGCGTATCCGTAAGGTCCTCGATTCCCTGATCGACGGTACATGGAGCGACAACCGCGAAGACTTCCGCATCATCTATGATGAAGTGCTGATCAGAAACGATGAGTACTATGTGCTGGCAGATTTCAATGCGTATGTCGAAGCACAGAGAGAGATCTCCCGCAGATACAGTGACCGCAGCGGCTGGGCAAAGAGCTGTCTGATCAATATCGCACAGTCTCATCATTTCTCCAGTGACCGTACGATCAGAGAGTATGCGGAGGATATCTGGCATATCGAACCTGTAAAGATGAGAGGTTAAAATGGAACTCTTCAATGCTTATCAGGATGACTTCGGTAAGATAACAGTGGTGGTATCCCGCCGGTATTACGGCGGGGTCACCGGTGATTTTTACCTGTGCGATCCTTCCGGACGTATGCATCCGTGTCTGATCAGACGCCGGGAAGACCGTGATAACGAAGTAATATACGAGTTAAGCGCACATGCCGATCTGGATATCGGAACGGCATATTTTCTGTATGAGCGCAACGGAAAGAAAACGCCTCTGCAGATGCGCCACATCGTACAGCGTGATAAGTTTGATGAATACTATGCCTATGACGGTGATGACCTCGGCGCTGTATATCACAGGACATATACGGATTTTGCGTTATGGGCACCGACGGCTGTGTCTGTTACCCTGCAGCTTTGCGGGAAAGACAAGGAAGTCAGCCAGGTCATGACCAGGACCGACCGCGGTGTATTCCGCGGACGTGTCTACGGTGATCAGAAATACAGTACATACTATTACCTTGTGGAGCGTAACGGCGAGATCGTCAGAACACCTGATCCGTATGCCCTGAGCAGTACGGCCAACGGCAGAGAAAGTGCCGTGATCGACCTGAGTGAAGTGCTCAGCATACCGGATCCCGGGGTATCACTGAAGCTGAACAGTGCAGCTGATGCGGTGATCTACGAAGCAAATGTCAGAGACATGACAAGCAACAAGCGTACCGGGACGACTTTGAACGGTAAGTACCTTTCCCTGACGGAAGCCGGGACATCACTGAACGGATTTCCTACAGGACTGGATTATCTTTCGTCTCTGGGGGTTACGCATGTGCAGTTCATGCCATGTGCGGATTTTGCGACCGTCAACGAACTGCATCCGGAACTCAACTACAACTGGGGATATGATCCCTATAATATGCTGGTACCGGAGGGTTCCTATGCCTCCGATCCCAATGATCCATACGCGAGAATGAAAGAACTGCGGATGATGGCGGCAGCTCTGCACAGCCGGGGCATCCGGGTTGTTTATGACGTTGTCTTCAACCACATGTATGATGTCAATGACAATCCTCTGGAACTGACGGTGCCTTACTACTATTTCCGTTACAGTGAGAACGGATATCTCTCCAACGGTTCTTTCTGCGGCAATGATCTCGAGAGCAGACGGCGGATGACACGCAAACTGTTCCGGAAGATCATTCGTACCTGGACCGAGGTCTACGGTGCTGACGGCTTCCGTTTTGACCTGATGGGGATCCTGGATACGGATACAATGAATGAGCTGTTTGATCTGCTTCGTAAGATCAAACCGGATGGCCTGATATATGGAGAGGGCTGGAATCTTCCGACATCACTGCCGTATGAGCAAAAAGCCATGATCGAGAATCAGACGAAGATGCCGAATATCGGGCATTTCAATGATGTCTTCCGTGATGTGCTGAAGGGTGCGACTTCGGATGACGGCAAATACTATCAGGGTTTTCTGACCGGCAACACGAATATGGCTTTCGATGCCTGCAGCGCAATGCTCGGACACAGCGTCCAGGGCCCGTTCTTCTGGCGTTTTGACGAACCGGTGCAGAGTATCAACGGTGTAGAGACACACGATAATCTGACAGCCTGGGATAAGATGCATGCCTGCTGTGCCAATGAACCGCGTGAAGTCAGGATCATGCGTCAGAAGATGATGATCGCCTGTACACTGTTTGCGCAGGGGGTGCCTTTCCTGCACGCAGGGATCGAGTTTGCCGGAACCAAGAATGACAACAGTAATTCTTACAATGCCGGGGATGAGATCAACAGTATGAACTGGGACAGACTGGCTCTGAACCACGAGATCTACGACTATACTAAACACTGTATAACGATCCGCAGGAGTGAACCGCTGTTCCGGCTGGATACGGCAGAGAAGATCCGCGGACATGTGATGATCAATGTCGTGGATGACGGCGTTGTGCGCTACGATCTGTATGATGAGCATCACCAGCTGAGAGTGATCATCAACGGATCCGACCGGCCTTACCGGGCAGAGGTCAGCGAGGGCTGGACGATCCTCTGCGATGAAAACGGACTGATGCATGATGACATCATCCATGAATTGACCGTCGGCAGACTGACCGTGGTCATATTGAAGAAACAGGTGGGAAAATGAAGAAGATCTTAAACAGCTTATTGATTCTGGTGACGGTATTCGCGCTGAGTCTTCCGGCATATACCGTCTATGCGGAAGAGGGAGATGATCCATCTTTCGATGACTTTATGACCAGAGAGTTTATCGAGACCATGGAAAGCGATTATCTCGGTATGCATTTTACCGTCAAGGATTACCGGAAGATGGGTATCGAGAAACCCGAACTGCTGTTTGGTGATGCGACATGGGAGTCCTATGCGGCTGCAGTCGAAGAGAATCAGTCCGTTCTTGATGAACTGCATACGTTTGATTATGACAAGCTGAGCGTACGTCAGCAGCACGATTATGACACGATCGAGAGATATCTCACGCAGATGATCGAGCTGAACAAGTATCCCCAGCATGATCAGCTGTTTAATCCGTATACAGGTGT
>CADBMY010000144.1 GCA_902795905.1 uncultured Erysipelotrichaceae bacterium | reverse complement strand
GCATCAATGAACTTCGGGATCAGATCAACGATCGGCAGGGGTCCGTCATCTTCGATGATCTTTTCTTCAAAGTGGGGGATCACCACAAACGGTGAATACTTCTGCTGGAAGTCTCTGTCTGCCCAGACAAGAGCACCGGTATTGTGCAGGGAACGGGTATGGTCTCTGCCTGTACAGCTGAGATCGGGGATGTATACGACCAGGGGTCTTTCCCGGGATGTATCTTCCGGTACATAGATATGAAAGGGCAGTTCCTGTGCTGTTTCCGGATCCTGATACAGGGATTCGTGAAAACGGTCAAGAACGTTCTGCTCAAGCTCTGTAAGGTATGTATTTGCGTCCATAGAGGGATCCTCCGTCATTTTTCCACGCCCATTTTATCATGAACAGACGATATAATAGGGTCAAGAGGTACGATTATGAAAGAAATCTATCATCGTGTAAGTATCCGTAAATATACGGATGAACCTGTAAAGGAAGAAGATATCCTGCAGATCCTGAAGGCTGCCATGCAGGCACCTTCTACGGCCAACCAGCAGCCCTGGGAGTTCTATGTTGTCACAAATAAAGAGATGATCAAGGCGCTGAGCGAGTGCTCACGTCCTGCCGCCTGTGCAGCCGGAGCCCCGGTCGTGATCGTCACAGCGTACAGAACGGATGTGCGTCTGCCCGAGTGGGCACAGATCGATCTTTCGATTGCCATGGAGAACATGTGGCTGCAGACAGATGCGCTGGGACTTGGCGGTGTATGGCTGGGTATTGCGCCGTCACAGCCGCGGATGGAAGCTGTACAGAAGATCATCGGTATGCCCGAACATGTGAAGGCATTTGGTCTGTTTGCACTGGGATATCCGGCAGAAGAGAAGGAACAGCAGGACCGCTGGAACGAAGAAAGAGTACATTGGGTGAAGTAAATGAAAAGATATTCTGTTGTGGGCAGATGGGGATTCAGGCCGCGGGAAGATGGCTTCGGTCTGACCGTCTTTGAAGTAAATGGGAAAGCATTCCGTGAAGTTGGTACCTTCATGCGGCAGATCAAGGCAGGAGCTCTCTGCATTGATCACGAGAAGAATATCGTCTATGTCGTTGATGAAGTTGCGGAACAGCCGGAGTTTCACGGTCATGGCGGCGGCGGGGCTGTGTATGCCCTGCAGCTTCATGAAGATGGTACGCTGACGGAGATCGATCATCAGTTATCCTATGGAAATCTGGCCAGTTACTGCTGTATCGACAAAGAGAAAAACGTTCTCCTGGTGACCAATCACGGCAACCAGAGCCATGCCCTGAAGCTTTCCAAAGATACACAGGGTGTGCACATGGAGATCGTGGAAAGTGATTCCACGACTGTGCTGTATCCGCTGGCAGAGGATGGTGCGATCCTGCCGCCGGCTGATTACCATGAGCACATGACTGACCGCCCTGCCGGAGAGACACGCATACCGCATCTGCACTCGGTTGTAAAGGCACCGGGAAAGAGCCTTTATACCGTGTGTGACAAGGGGGCCGACCGTGTTTATCTGTTTGGTACAGACGGCCGGAGACTGACCTGTAACGCTGTATTACAGGGGATCCCTGATTCAGCACCGCGGTATTCCTGTTTCCATCCGATCCTGCCGGTGTTCTACTACAACGAAGAGAGGCAGACATATATCAATGCGGTAAGATATACCGATACATCCCTGGAACGTATACAGAGGGTATCCACACTGCCGGAAGGGGAAACGCTGGAGAAGGCATTCGGGGCTGCCGATCTGAAGGTATCTGCCGATGGATGTCACCTGTATCATCTGTTACGTCCCAACAACATGATCACAGTCTATGAGATCGATGAGAAAGGGCTGTTAACACCGGTCCAGTATGTCAGATTCGGCAGTTCAGAGAAGAGCTCGGAAGCACGCTGGATCACGTTATCACCGAAAGAAGATGAACTGTTTATCTGCGCAATGATGGATGATGAACTGGCTTGTTATGAGATCGGTGAAGACGGACTTCTTCGCGAAGAAAGCAGACGGACAGTATCTGCCGCGGCAGCAGCGTGTATGGAATTTGCAGAGGTATATGAATGAAATACGTGATCGATCATGATATCCACCTGCATTCACAGCTTTCGACCTGTTCATCCGATCCTGAGCAGAATACCCGGAATATCCTGCAGACGGCAGAACGTGACAGTCTTTCGTATATCTGTCTGACCGATCACTTCTGGGACAGTGACGTGCCGGGGGCTTCCGACTGGTATAAGCCGCAGAACTATGATCACCTGAAAGAAGCACTGCCGCTGCCGCAGTCGGAGAAGACGAAGTTCTTCTTTGGCTGTGAGACCGACCTCGACAAGGATATGACACTTGGCATAAGCAGAAAGCGCATGGATGACTTTGATCTGATCATCATTCCTACCACGCATCTGCATATGCCTGCCAATATCGCTGAGGAAGACCGCACGATCGAAGGCAGAGCACGCAGGTACGTGGAAAGACTGGATGGTGTCCTGGACATGGATCTGCCTTTCCATAAGATCGGTATTGCCCATCTGACGGTCAAACTGATCGCACCGGACAGCTTTGAAGATCATATGAAAGTACTGGATCTGATCAGTGATGAGACCTTCGGCAGACTCTTCCGCAGATGCGCAGAGAAGGGCGCAGGTATTGAACTGAACTTCCGTCTGTCTGATTATACAGATGAACAGAAACCTGGGATCCTGAGACCGTACAGGATCGCCAGGGCATGCGGCTGTAAGTTCTACTTTGGTACAGATGCCCATCATCCCGGAGATTTTACGGACAGGATGCAGAGATTCACGGAGATCCGTGATGCCCTGGAACTGGAAGAAACAGATAAGTTTATCAGCTGGCTGAAGTAACCCGTTTTTCCGTCATTTCCTGCGTCTTCTTGTAAGACAGAATAAAAGTGTTATAATAAGTGCACATTCGGAAGAATGCAGGAATCTTATGGGGCTGTAAAGGTTTCGACAGGTCTATGTTTGATTCAGACTGCAGTGGAGCGGTGACCTAATCACCACTTAAATTTAAACGCTAACAGAAACAATAGTTTCGCATTCGCTGCTTAAGTTACGCAATAGGCGTCGCAGTGACCCGGTCCGTGGGTTGTCATTTATCACTGACTGCGTAATCAAATGAATACGGTGAAGTTCTGCCTGGGAACGGATCCCGACAATCTTACAGGCAAATTCAGTACACGGATAGTCTGCTCTCATGTGTGCTGTCTTACCAAGCAGCAGACTAAACTGTAGGCGTCTGAATGTGGGACAATTCTTGGACAGGGGTTCGACTCCCCTCAGCTCCACCATTGTAAAAAAGCCTTTTCAGGCTGGAATAAAAGTGCCAAAGGTGAGTGTATTCACCGAAAAGTGTCGGTTTCCGGCAGACGGATGCTGGATGTGCAGATTGATGC
>CADBMY010000143.1 GCA_902795905.1 uncultured Erysipelotrichaceae bacterium | reverse complement strand
CGGCAATGGTGCACGGCAGGCAGAGCGCGGTGAGTTTACACAGCGGGCATACCTGAACGGCAAGATGGATCTCTCCCAGGCCGAGGCAGTCAATGACCTGATCAGAGCCAGAGACAGTCTGAATGCCCAGAGTGCCATACACTCCGTAAAAGGCAGTATACGCAGACTGCTGGAACCGCTGACAGAATCCCTGATCCAGATCATCGCTCAGATCGAAGTCAACATCGATTACCCCGAGTATGATGATGTCGAAGAACTGACCTGGCAGTCGATCCTGCCGGAAGCACACCGCTGGCTGAGACAGATGCACAGGATCATCGATGAGGCAGAGAAGGCTGTCTATGTCCGTAACGGTATCCGTACCGTCATTCTCGGCAAGCCCAACGTAGGCAAGTCATCGCTGCTGAATGCACTGCTCGAAGAAGACAAGGCGATCGTTACAGACATTGCCGGAACGACCAGAGATATCGTCGAAGGTACGGTCAGGGTAGGCAATATCACGCTGGATCTGATCGATACAGCAGGTATACGCAGGACCGATGATGTGATCGAAGAGATGGGCATCGACCGTTCACTGAAAGCACTGGCCAAGGCACAGCTGGTCATCGTCGTACTGGACAGCACCGATATCGATGAAGAGGACAGGGAACTGCTGAAGATGACGGAGAACTATCCCCGCATCATCGTATACAACAAGAAGGATCTGCAGGATACCGGTGAAGGTATCGCAGTCTCCGCAAAGGACGGGGATATCGAACCGCTGATCAAAGCGATCGAAGAGAAGTTTGCGGAAGGACTGCGCCTGGCTGATACCGATACCCTGAATAACGAGAGACAGATCGGACTGGCCAGAGAAGCCTGTACAGCCATGCAGGATGCCGTACACAGTCTTGAAGAAGGCAGGGAGACAGACCTTGTAACGATCGATCTGCAGAAGGCATATGACGCATTAAAACAGATCACGGGAGAGACAAGCCGTGAGGATCTGCTGGATGAGATCTTCAGCCGGTTCTGTCTGGGAAAGTAAGATGAAGTATATAGATTCACATGCGCATATCTTCTCGTCAGAGTATAACGAAGACTTTGAAGAGATGCTTGCCCGCACGAAAGAACGCGGTGTAGAGCGGATCATGATCGTGACCACGGAGGCGGAAGAAGCCCGCAGAGCAATCGCTTTTGCGAAGCAGGATCCGTATCGTTTTCAGGTCGCCTACGGGATCCATCCCGAAGATGTCACGAAAGCAAGTGAAGAAAGACTGCAGGAGATGGAAGAGATCGTCAGTGATCCCGGTATCAGTGCCGTAGGGGAGATCGGTCTGGATTACTACTGGGATAAGGAACACCATGAGGAACAGAAAGCACTGTTCATCCGTCAGATACAGATCGCACAGAAGGTAAACAAGCCGATCCTGGTACACAGCAGAGAAGCGATCCAGGATACGTATGATATCATGAAGGCATACCGTACCCGGGGAATCATGCACTGTTTCCCGGGAAGCGCAGAGATGGGCAGAGAATTCGTCAAACTGGGGTACTATATCGCCCTGGGCGGAGCTGTAACGTTCAAGAATGCGCGGCATGCCCCGGAGGTATGTGCAGGCATAGATATTCACTATCTGCTTACGGAGACAGACTGTCCGTACATGTCCCCGGTACCGCTGCGGGGAAAACGCAACGAACCTGCCAATATACCCTATATCACGCAGAAACTGGCAGAGATCCGCGGCATCAGCGAAGAAGAGATGGCAGAGATCATCTTCCGCAACTATGCCCGTTTCCTCGGAGAGACGGATGCGTAGGATCAGGGAAGTCATCATTGTCGAAGGCAGACACGATACCGCAAGACTTCGGCAGTATTTTGACTGTACAACGATCGAGACCGGCGGTACAGCCCTGAACGAAGAGACAAAGAAACAGATCCTGCAGGCTGCCAGAGATACCGGTATTATCATCTTTACCGATCCTGACGGTCCCGGAAACCGGATCAGGCATGCGGTCAGTGAACTGGTGCCGGATGCCAGACATGCGTTCGTGAACAGGAAGGAAGCACGTACCGAGAAGAAGGTAGGTGTCGAACATGCCGAAGAGGCAGCGCTGTGGACAGCCCT
>CADBMY010000142.1 GCA_902795905.1 uncultured Erysipelotrichaceae bacterium | reverse complement strand
GTCAGTTCACCCCTGACACAAAAAAAGGTCATGAAAATGACCTTTTAATATGCAAAATCACCTGTTGAACCGCAGGTGATCATGCGTTGAATTGAAACGGATGTACGGTGTATCTCTACACTATTAAAAATATTAGCACAATACTTCCCTGTCGTCAAAGTACCCTTCAAGCATATCACGTCTGATCACCCGGTAATGCGGATGATAAGCCTCCCGGTACTGCGGTGTATGATGCACAGCCGGATATGCATTGGAGCGGTAAAACGACAGATATTCCTTCAGTTCCTGCTCATCATACGCAAAGCCCAGATTCCCGGCATTGGCAGAAAGATACTTCAGCTTGCGCAGTAAGGCACTTAATGATCCTTTATACATGTTTGCCGTACGCACAAAGCACTCTGCCAGTACCTCTGCCGGGATCTTTCCCCTGGCCTGATACAGATCGACCCGGACAAGACCGCTGCCGATCTCCGTGAACAGTTCTGTATCCCCGCTTTCGGCAGTATTCATCTCTTCTTCGATCATCTGCTGTACAGACGCAATATCTCCCAGCGCATGTTCAGGACCAAACTCATTCTGATAGATGAGTTTGACACAGTCCTGCGGTTTCATCATCGGGTATTTCTGCGCATGCATGCGCAGGATCTCTGTCAGTTCTTCCATCATTACCTCCTGAGCTTGAGAGCCTTCTCCATTTCCCTCTTGGCATCTCTGAGTTTCTCGGTTTCCCGCTTGTCTACAAGATTCTTTCCTTTAGCCAGTGCTACCTCGAGCTTGGCCATGCCATCTTTCAGATAGATCCTGACCGGCACCAGCGTATATCCCTTCAGCCGCACCTTGTCATACATCTTGCGTATCTCATACTTGTGCAGGAGAAGCTTACGGTCTCTTGTCTCATCGACATTGAAGATATTACCGTACTTATAGGGAGAGATATGCATACCCTTGATCCAGGCTTCTCCCTGATAGATCGAGATATAAGCATCATTAAACTGTATCCTGCCTTCTCTTACCGATTTGATCTCCGTACCGGTCAGAACCATTCCCGCTTCATATCTGTCTTCCAGAAAATAATCATGCGAAGCCCTGCGGTTGAAGGCAACGACTTTTTCCTTACCAGCGTTTTTTGCCACGGCTTCTGCCTCCCTTTCTGTTTCTGCGGTTCTCCTTCGGCTTTACTGCTGTTACCTTTTCTGCCGGTTCGAAGTCAACCGTCCCTGCCTTGACATTGGCAGCGATGACCTTGATCTTCAGCTTGTCACCAAGTCGGTAGACTTTATTTGTACGGGCACCTGTAAATGTCTCGTGTTTGTCACTGTAGATAAAGTAATCTTCACCCATGCGTTCCGGTGTGATCAGACCTTCTGCCGTATTGGGCAGTGTCACAAAGATACCGAAACTTGTCACTGATGTGATCATACCCTCCTGTACGGTGCCGATCCGTGAACTCATGTACTCAGCGATCTTCATCGAAGTTATATCACGTTCCGCATCCACGGCGATCCTTTCCCGCAGGGATGACTGCACAGCGATCTCCTTCATCTTCCGTTCATCACGCTTGCGGGTATCGTGTTCCCCCTCCGCAAAGCAGTATGCTTTCAGCATTCTGTGCACCGCCAGATCCGGGTAGCGTCTGATCGGGGATGTAAAGTGCAGATAATACTTCTCCGACAGTCCGTAATGACCGAGACACGCGCTGTCATACCGCGCTTTCTGCATACACCTGAGCAGACGTCCGGAGAGGATCGTTTCCTCTTCTGCGCCTTTGATCTCGTTCTGGTATGCCTGCAGATCCTTCGGAGCCGGTGTCTTATCACCAAGGCTGATCCGGTAGCCGAACACTGCGGAGAACGACGCAAACTCTCTGAGCTTTTTGATATCCGGTGCTTCATGGATACGGTATACACCGGGAATACTGTTTCTGATCAGGTACTCTGCCACACAGATATTGGCGGCGATCATGCAGTCCTCGATCATCATCTCGGCTTCTCCGCGCTCCCGCGGACGGATGTCGACCGCATAACCGACAGAGTTTACGATCACTTCCGTCTCCGGTGCTTCAAAGTTCAATGCGCCTTTTTCTACTCTGTACTTTCGGATACAGTCTGTACATTCCTTCAGCAGAAGTATATCCTCAGGGAATACCTGCGGCTGTTCATGATCCTTCAGGAAGGCATTGACTGCCCGGTATGTCATCCTGGCAGCCGAGCGTATATAGGATTCATAGATACTGTAAGACGCTGTCTTTCCTTCCGGTGTGATCTCCATCTCACAGGTCATGGTCAGACGCAGTTCATTCGGATTCAGCGAACAGATGCCGTTGCTTAATATCTGCGGAAGCATCGGCACGACCGTATCTGCCGCATAGACAGATGTTCCCCTGAGATAGGCTTCCTGATCGATCAGGCTTCCTTCCCTGACATAGTGCGATACATCAGCGATAGAAACCTTCAGCAGATAATTCTCTCCCTTTCTGGTGATGCTTACCGCATCATCAAAGTCCTTGGAATCATCCCCGTCGATCGTAAAGACATGTTCCGCCGTCAGATCTCTGCGGTTCTTCTTCTCTTCTTCACTGACTTCGTGATAGATCTGGTCTGCTTCCTGCAGGACTTCCTGCGGGAAGACCGGATCGATCTCATGGGCGATCAGTCTTGCGGCAACTTCCGTGCCGGGATCGTTCTTATTGCCGAGTACCCTCTCCGCACTCAGCCGCAGGGGTCTCCCGTATTTCTCGATCCGCAGGGAGACGACCATCCCGTCATACGGATGCATATCCTTCGGTATCGTGATCACCGTCACCCGCCTGTTCAGGATATCCTCATCCAGGAAACACTTCAGTCCCCTGGCTGTTGCCGCAAACGTACCGGTCACGTGTGTCTTGCCGTGACTGCGTATATACAATACTCTGCCGGTGTCTTCACGGATCTTCTCCGCGACGACAGTATCCCCGGGCAGAGCGTCATTTACATTCTCTTCATAGATCTTCAGGGTCTCATCCGTACTGCTGACAAACGCATTGCCTGCCTTGTTAAAACGGATCACACCGGTGATATATCCGGCCTGACGGTCTGTCATATATGTCTGATCACGATTCCTGCAGATGCGGTATTCTGCCTCCAGAGCTTCCACAGCATTGGTAAACAGGGCTGTTTCCTTTCCTCCGGATATGCCTAAAAGACGCTCAAGATCACTTCTCTTCAGCGTATTCTTCTTCTGTGTATCGATGGTCTCCCATATCTTTTCCTGTAATTCATTCATATGCTTTAAAAAAACAGCCGGTTTTATTAACCAGCTTTTAGACGATGCGAATAGCGATGACCAGGATGAAGAAGATCACTCCCAGAACCATGGTCATATTCGAGATGACTTTCTCCGAGCCTCTCTCCTTGACGTTGGCAAACAGGTTCAGACCGCCGTTGCCGGAGAACGCTCCGGATATACCATCAGACTTACCCGCCTGCAGTAAACACAGTATGATCAATAAAGCTGATACGATCATTAATAATGCACTGAGCATAAAAACTACCTCCTGAGGGTTGCTAAAGTATTATAAAACAGCGTGTCTGTACTTGTAAAGTTCATTCTGCCTGT
>CADBMY010000141.1 GCA_902795905.1 uncultured Erysipelotrichaceae bacterium | reverse complement strand
ATCACTGTCATACTTTGTGCGGTCATCGGAATAATGGATATCTCTTGCGGCCTGGATGTCTGCGTACTTCCCTGCCTCGTTCAGATAGATACTGGCTTTGGAATGTTCATCCAGCTTTGCCTGTACAAAGAGACTCTCGTATCTCTGTGCCCGCAGTCCCGCTCTTTCCCACAGATCCTCTCCGTAGTTGATCGCAGCCTTGATATAGTCATATCCGGGATAGGCAATTAACAGCGGTTCTCCTGCATCCACATAGTAACCGTTATAGTACGGTATATCTTCCAGTGTATATCCGTTGGAGAAAACTACGTTTACACTGTCTCCGTATGTAAAGCCGAGATCGTTAAAATCATCGATCTTCACCTTGATGTATACACCGCCGAATTCCGTCTCGTGCTGCGTCGCAAGATCCTCGATCTTCACCGGTTTTCCGACTTCTTCTTTCTCTGCGCATGCGGTCATACTGCCCAGCACAAGGACAGCCGCAATGATCTTCCGGATTCTGTTCATGACCATCTCTGTTACATATATTTATCAAGCAGTGTGTCAACTGCCGGATATTTCTTCACCTTCGGCTCTTTGATCAGTCTGCCCCGGATCATCACCGCTGAAACATTCCGCAGGACGGAAAGATCCTGCAGGGGATCACCGCTGACAACGATCATGTCCGCACTCTTGCCTTTTTCGATACTGCCGGTCTCGGCATCGATGCCGACGATCTTCGCGTTGCCAAGGGTAGCCGTATACAGCGTATCCCGGTTTGATGCCCCGACATACTTGTGGAAGTAACAGAGTTCCCGCCAGTAGTTGTAATGAACGACAAACGGACAGCCGACATCATTGCCCAGTCCTACCGGTATACCTTCCGCCAGAGCTGTCTTTGCGCATTCGATGATCCCGTCCATGACGATCGTACCGTTCTTCTTCGCCACAGGCAGGGCATGGCTCTCACTGAGTTCAAACATGGCATACGGCAATGCCGGCGAGATCGTACAGATATGGGCAGCTTTCCGCTCCTTGAAGAGACGGATCGTTTCCGCGTTCAGTCTGGCGCCGTGTTCGATCGTATCCACACCGTTAGCCAGGGCAGCTTCAACCCCTTCCGGACTTTCCACATGAGCAGCAACCTGGTAGCCAAGACGGTGAGCTTCTTCACAGGCAGCCTTGATGATCTCTCTCGGCATGCGCAGTACACCCGGTTCCCCCTCTTCCGATGCGTCCATGACACCGCCGGTGACCATCAGTTTGATCAGATCCGGTTTATCGGCAGCGATGCGGCCGATATCCCTTACGGCTTCCTCTGCACTCGCTGATTCTGTCGCGATCGATCCCGCAAAGTGACCGCCCGGCACCGATATGCCCATATTCGCCGCAAGTATGCGCGGACCCAGAGCTTTCCCGGCATTGATATTATCCCGGATCACTGAGTCGAAATTCATGACGCCGCCGACTGTTCTGATCGTTGTTACACCGCTCAGCAATTCCGTCCTGGCATGACCGGCAAACAGACGTCTGGCAATCGCATTGACGATACGGCTGCTGGTCAGGATCTGTACCAGGCGCTTGTAATTTGTCGGCTTTTTCTTTTCCTTCGGAGGCTTTCCGCTGGAAGCCAGATGTACATGCAGATTGATCAGACCGGGCAGAAGATATGCCCCCTTCAGATCGACCACTTCATACCCGTTCAGATCAGCCGGGGCCGCAATTATGTCTGTGATCTTTTCACCGTCTGTCAGGACTGCATGACCTTCCAGAGGTTCCATCTCCCTGGTACCGTCAAGAATGATACCGTTGATCAATGCGTATTTCATATACCTGCTCCTTTTCATCATCTTCCATTATACAAAACAGGACATCATACGTCCTGCCGGTTTCTTCCCGCCATGTTCTGTTTCAGTAAGGGCATGACTTTCTTCGGACGTAAAACGATCAGTATTGCCAGACTGTAGAGCTCCATCCACAGCAGTACACCCGCAGCCGGGACATCCTGTGTGCCATTCAGGATCGCTGTGAGACCCTCCCCGTTGAGCCAGCCGCCGCTGATCATGCCCACGGCGTCATAAAGTGCATGCAGAAGGATAATAAATCCGATATTCTTTCCGGTACGGAAATAGATCGCCCCGTAGTACATGCCCGCAAATGCCGTAACTACTGCCTGCTTAGTGGCTGCCAGCAAGCTGATCTGCGGATTCAGGGCATTGGAAAGATGCGCAAAGCCAAAGATCAGACCGCTGATGATCACTGCCTTCAGGACATGCTCAGGAGTATCTTCGCCGAACCACCTGTGCAGCGCATTCTGCAGTATCCCGCGGAACAGCACCTCTTCACAGAAGCCGATCAGCAGCACATGACCGACAAAGAACAGAAACTGCGGAATCGTCACTGCCGACTCTACAAGATTCTCAAAGCCAAGCATGAAGATGAAGATGATCAGGACGATCACAAAGCCTGCAGATGTCCAGCCCCTGCGCAGATATTCATGGTCAGCGCGCAGGATACTCGTCCTGCCGAGGATCACGACCGCAGGCATTACTACCGCCGCAAAAAATGCCTGTGACACAAAGTATCCGGCATAGGGATCGGAGATCTTCCTGAAGACCGTCTTCCCAAAGAGATTATAAAGAAACATGCACACAAATACGGCGCACAGCGCCTGGAAGATTCTGAGCAGTTTCCGTGTATTATCCATAACAGTTTCCCTTTTTTATGATTATACCGTAAAAACAGCAGACATCACCATCTGCTTACATCCGTATGCTTTACATTTCTGAAATGCGTATAATGAAATCAGTAAGGAGAAATATGATCATGGCAAAAACTGTCTGTAACTTTTATTCGTATGTCCTGAACAGGGCTGTAGACATTACCGTTGTCCTGCCTTCCGTCACCTGTCCGGAATCCCTCGGCATGGGCGATGCACCGCCTACACACGTCTTACCTGCTAAGTTCCCCGTCCTGTATCTGCTGCACGGTTTCGGAAACAACCATGCCCAGTGGACAGGCTATACCAACATAGAGATGTATGCCGAAGAAAGACGGATCGCCGTTGTCAATCTTTCCGCAGAAAACAAGGCATACGCCAAAGTCGGCGGTGATGACTTCATGCGCTTTGTCTCCGAAGAATTGCCGGAGTTTATTCTGAACTACTTCCCGATCTCCAATCAGCCTGAAGATACCTATATCGCCGGACTCTCCATGGGTGGTTACGGTGCCTTCCTGCACGGTCTGACACATCCGGAAAAGTATCACGCGATCGGTGCTTTCTCTGCCGCAACATTCATTGATCCCAAAAGCTTTGCCCAGGATCCGATGGGACAGAAGACAGCTCCCGATCCGCAGTATGATCTCACATCTCTGGCTAAGAAGATCAAGGAAGAAGGCACGACATTCCCGAAGATCTACGCTGCCTGCGGTGATAAGGACTTCCTCTACGAAGCCGACAAGGCCTTTGTCAGCCTGCTGAGAGAGCTTGGTGCGGATGTGACCTGGGATGAGATCAGCGGTTTCGGCCATGAGTGGCGTTTCTGGGATACCGAAGTCGAGCGTTTCCTTGACTGGCTGCCCCGCACCGACGTATACGCACAGATGGGAAGAAGATCTGTATAATTCATACCTGACATGCCTGTACAGTACCGTACAGGCTTTTTCCATGCCTGTAATTCTCTGTACAAAAAGATATAATGTAAAGGCTGAGAGGTATAAACACATGATTCTTGAACAGATAGATAAGCATATACGCGAACTCGGAGAAAGATCCGACCGTGATCTTGATCCTGTGTATAAAAACATCGACAGGATCTGCCTTGTCAATTCCGACCGTATTCTTTCCGCATTCATCGACAATCAGGTATCCTATACGGACTTTGCGGACATTAACGGCTACGGCAACTACGATACCGGCAGAGATAAGCTGGAGAAGATCTTTGCGGCCGTTCTCGGCTGTGAAGATGCCCTGGTCAGACCGCATATCATGAGCGGCACAAATGCCCTGTATCT
>CADBMY010000140.1 GCA_902795905.1 uncultured Erysipelotrichaceae bacterium | reverse complement strand
CTGCACCGGTATATCATGGGTGAAGTCGAGATGAGCTATGTCATGTTCGGCCGAAGGGTATTCCCCCGCAGTAATGTCTATGCCGTGATCCTGACAGTCATCTTCGGTCTCATCGTCAATACGTTCCTGCGGAAGAAGCTTCATACCATCGAGATGGTCGAATCCCTCAAGAGTGTAGAATAAACAGCTGTAATGTATAGTTCTGCGGGTATCATACAGATTCATTAGTAGACTGAGGAAAGTATATGTCCGAAAAGATCGGTATCCTGACATTTCACAAGGCATTGAACTACGGGGCAGCCCTGCAGGCATACGCACTGTCGGATCATCTGCGCAGGCAGGGGTATGATGCTGAGATCATCGATTTTCTGCCGGAAGGTCACCCGAAAACAACGGAGATGTTTGTGAAGACCGTGAACCGCGGTACGCTGAAACATAATCTCCGTACATTGGTGTATCTTTCGCTGCTCAGAAAACGTGAGAAGTCTTTTCTTGCGTTTACAGAGAAGTATCTGAAGCGCAGTGACGGAAGAAATATCCGCTGTCAGGATCTTGCGGAGGCAGTAAGCGGATATGATGCGGTGATCTGCGGCAGTGATCAGATCTGGAATCCCCGGCTTTCGGATGCGGATATGGGATACTTCCTGCCGTTTGAACTGACCTGCCGTAAGATCGCCTACGGCATCAGTCTCGGAAACGGATACCTGAGTGAATATGCTGATCCGCTGACTGTCAGGAAAGCCATACAGTCCTTTGATCATCTCTCGTTCAGAGAAGCATCGGCAGCAGGAAAACTGCAGGATTTCATCGGTGCGGAAACAGCAGCGGATACCGTATGTGATCCGACACTGCTGGCAGACAGAAACTTCTGGCTGCAGACAGCGGCAGAAAAACAGGTCAGGGGATCCTATGTCTTCACCTATACCGCTAACGGTGACCGTGCTGTCTATACAGCAGGAAGAGTTCTTGCGGATGCGCAGCACATGCCGTATTATACGATGCTGGCAGGAAAGCAAAGCGCTTACTGGAAGGGCATGAAGAGTCATCTGCCTCCCGGTGAACAGGGACCCTCGGAGTTTCTGGCGATGATCCGGGATGCGGAATACGTCGTCACCAATTCGTTTCACGGGGCTGTTTTTGCGATCCTCTTCGGCAAACGTTTCTGCATCATCGCCGGTGCGGACAAAGACGGAAACACGATCCGTGATGAACGTCTGCTGGAGCTGCTCAGGCATTTTCATCTTGAAGATCACTATGTCAGTGCAGAAGATGTCATGAGAGCGGCCGCCATGCCGGCACCTGATGCCGAAACGGCCGAGACGATCAGACATGCATATGCGGAGAGCTCAGACGCATACCTGCAGAAGGCGCTGTCTGCGGAAACAGAATCCGGAAGACATGACGCTGATAAACCTGCAGAAGAGATCCCGAAAGTCAGTATCATCACCCCGTGCTTTAACGCCGAACCATATCTGGAAAGGTATTTTCAGTGTCTGCTGGATCAGACATACAGAAATCTGGAACTGTACTTTATCAATGACGGATCAACGGACAAAACCGCAGACAAAGTCAGATACTGGCAGCCAAAGCTGGAAGCACACGGAATCCCGGTACACTATATCTTTCAGGAGAATGCCGGACAGGCAGCTGCCATCAATCAGGCTCTGCCGGTATTTCAGGGAGAGTATGTCATGTGGCCGGACAGCGATGACTGGTTCTCGGATGACTATATTGAAAAACTTGTCGGGTATCTTAAGAGACATCCCGAAGCAGGTATCGTTCAGGGCAGGGTAGCCTATGTGTATGCCGAAGATCCTGAGAAGATACCTCATGTCAAGTCCTACCGGACGCATGATCCGCACAAGTTCAGGGACTTCATCCTGGAGAATGATGTCTGGTTCGGCGGCTTCATGGCCAGAACGGTATATATGAGGGAAATGCTTCCGGGAAGGAAGATCTACGAGACAAGAGCAGGGCAGAACTGGCAGCTGTTACTTCCGGTGCTGTACAAGTATGAATTCGGTTATGTAACTGATGCGTATTATTACTATTACATCCATCAGGACAGTCATTCCAACCGCGAGAAGGATTATCCGTCCATCCTGCAGAAGACATATAACCATGAGGATATGGTCAGACATGCGGTATCCGTCATCAATATGCCTGCAGAAGAACGGAACCGGTTATACGAAGAGATCGGGATACATTATCTGCAGAAGCGTACAGCGCTTGCCTGCCAGTATGATCAGAAAGAAGATATACGCAGATATTACGCAGAGCTGAAAGAAAAGACGGCACCCGGTAAGAGGTACCGCCGCATGGTTTGGCGAAAGCTGTATCCTGCATATGATCTGTTCTACAGAGCGGGACGCAGAGTGAAGCGTACGCTTGTACGTGCAGGCAGAAAGGACTAACGTTTACGCAGGAACTTCCTGAGTTTCCGGGGCAGTGCTGTTACAGCACGTCCGATACGGAAACTGAGGGAGTTTTTCAGTTTCTGCATAT
>CADBMY010000139.1 GCA_902795905.1 uncultured Erysipelotrichaceae bacterium | reverse complement strand
TATTCCGGCAGAAACAAACTATTCTGCCGGACATGATTGATTCATCATAAACAGACAGGTCTTTACTCAGAAAGAAGACGTTTTCCGAGGTCAAGACGCTCCATCAGCGCATAACAGCCAACGGAAACAGCGATACCTCCCGGCACATCAATAAAGTAGTGCTGTTTCGTCAATACCGTTGACAGACTGATCAGGATCGCCATGACCAGTGAATACGACCGGAACCCAGGGGAGATCTCCGGCTGTTTTCTTACACCGAGATAGCAGTAAACACTGATCAGACAGTGATACGAGGGAAACAGATTATACGCTTTGCCGCTGCCGTCAGTCGCATAGATGATCTTCAGAAGACGCGGGAAGACACCCGGACGCATGGCCGCTTCCATCAGTCCTTCCGCATTCCTGTCCATATATGTCGGCATAAAGACGAAAAACAGAAAACCGATCAGGTAAGCCAGGGTCAGACCGCAGATATAATTGATAAAGTTTCTCTTTCTGGTCAGGGATACAGCCATCGGTCCCATGATCCAGAATACATATGAATACAGGTAGATCACGGACCAGACCGGAACGATCGGGATGCGGTCATCGATTGCGGGAATCTTGCAGGCAATCGCGTGTTCCGCTGTACCCATTACCCTGCTGAGCAGCTCCGCCAGTCTGTACATGCCGTATTGCAGCGCAAAATAGCCGATACCGGCTGCGATCCCCCACAGGGGAATCTTTTTGATCCTCTCCCGTATTCTTTTCATCATGATTTGTCCTTCCTGCTGTTTTGTGTATTGTCTGTGATTTGAAAACCGGCTCACTGCCGGTTTGAATGACTCAGAATAATGTAAACAGATCTGTATAGGTATACTCACCGGGGAATGCTTCCGCAACATTCCGGCAGGTGACATGTCCGGCATAAGTATTGATACCCGACAGGATGACCGGATTCTTCCGGCAGGCTGCCTCAAGACCGGCTTCAGCGATCTGCAGACCGTAGCGGATCGTCGCATTGGTCAGGGCGATCGTCGAAGTACGCGGTACGGCACCGGGCATATTGCCTACGCAGTAATGTACGACACCTTCTTCAACATATACAGGATCATCATGTGTCGTCACTCTTGTGCTCTCACCGCAGCCGCCCTGGTCTACCGCCACATCGACGAATACCGCACCAGGTTTCATCTCGTGCAGATATCTGCGCTTGAAGACCTTCGGTGTGGATCCGCCGGGGATCAGCACACTGCCGATCACCAGGTCTGCGTTCTTTACTGCCATCTCAATGTTGGAGTCATTGGAATACAAGGTCTGGATACCTGCCCCGAACATGTTGTCGAGGTACTCAAGACGCGGCAGACTGATATCGAGGATCGTTACACTGGCGCCCATGCCCACGGCGATCTTGCATGCATTCATACCGACGGTACCGCCGCCCAGAATGACGACATTTGCCTTCGGAGTGCCCGGTACACCTGCTAACAGAATACCCTCACCGCCGAATCTCTTCTCCAGATATTTGGCACCCTCCTGAATACTCAGGCGTCCGGCGATCTGGCTCATCGGGGAAAGTAACGGCAGGCTTCCGTCTCTTTCCTGCAGCGTCTCATAGGCAACACTCTTCATCTTGCCTTTTAACAGAGCGTCCAGTTCCTTACGATCAGCTGCCAGATGCAGGTAGGTATACAGGATCATCCCCTCACGGAAGTACTTGAATTCTTCTTCCAGAGGTTCCTTGACCTTAACCATCATCTCACTGGCTGCCCATACCTCTGCAGCATGGTTCAGCAGATTGGCACCCGCTTCCTGGTATTCCTCATCGGTAAAACCGGAACCGGTTCCTGCCCCTTTCTGAATATAGACTTCATGTCCGGCAGCTACATAGCTTCTGACATTATCGGGGGTAAGTCCTACTCTGTATTCATTGTTCTTGATTTCTTTTACACAGCCAATACGCATATACTACTCCTTGATTCTTTTCCATATCATATATGTATTTTTCGCAGAGATAAAGACAGTCCGCATGTATTAAATGCAGATTCTGCATATTTCTGAAATGAAAAGACATACCTCATCGGTATGTCCTGTTCACTGACTCAGTCGATCTTATACCCTTCGTAGGTACCGCCCAGAGCAGCTACCTGATTCGAAACGTTGTAGATATCACTCAGGATCGCACCTTCCGTTGTGAACATCTTCTTAATGATCTGATTCTCATTCTCGTTGATCTTTTCGGTCTCATATCCGTTATCGGAAGCGATACGCAGATATTCCTCGGTGACCGCAGGATCCTCAAACTTCGCCTTATGACAGATCGTGATCAGCGTATCTTCAGGATATTCACGGTTGAATGCATCGTTGCGGGCCAGCTGTTCTGCGATGAAGGCAGGCTTCAGATACGGATATACTTCTGCGATCTCCGTTACTTCTGCAGGATACTTCTTCTCCTGTTCCTCATCTTCATCAACGATATCCACAAAATTGACCCTGTCGTCGTCTTCTTCAGTTTCGGCAGGTTTCTCTGTCTGTTCATCCAGTTTTTTGATGATTAGAGCAGCTGCGGTGATCACTGCGGCAGCCAGCGCAGTACCTATCGTTCTACGAAACATGTTATGACCTCTCTTCTCTTCTGCATTTTAGCATAAACAACAAACATAAGATAGATGCGCGCTCCGGTTACTGTGTTAAAATATTTCAGGAGGATATCCATGAAACCAGAGATCAAGAGAATACTATCTGCCATCATGATCGCAGGTGATGTACTGATCATGTTTTTTGCGATAGAAGAAATGCTTACCGGATGGTTCGGTTTCGGTCTGTTTCTGACCCTGTTCCTGCTGGCTGACGCCTACCTGTCCCTTGACTATATACGCTCGCAGACACAGATCATCAAGATGAATGAACAGCTGCGCATAGAGAATGCCCAGGTACGCTATAAACGTCTGCTGGAGGAAGAGAGAAAGCAGGACCGGGAAGATCTTTCCGAATATGAACCGGAGGAAGTTGCCGAACTGCTGAACCAGAAGCGTCCCCAGAGCTCACGTAAACAATACTAAGGAGAAGATAACCATGATCGTAATCGAAATGCAGAACGGCGGTGTGATCCGCATTGAACTGGATGACAGTGCCGCCCCCATTACCGCTGAAAACTTCCGCAAACTGGTCAGAGAAGGCTTCTATGACGGCCTGACCTTTCACCGTGTCATCCGCGGTTTCATGATCCAGGGCGGTGATCCGACAGGTACCGGTGCCGGCGGTTCAAAAGAGAACATCGTCGGTGAATTCGCATCCAACGGACATCCGAATCCCCTGAAACATACCCGCGGTGTGATCTCCATGGCCAGAACCATGGATCCCGATTCCGCCTCCAGCCAGTTCTTTATCATGCACCAGGATGCCCCGCATCTTGACGGACAGTACGCTGCCTTCGGCAAGGTCGTTGAAGGTATCGAAGTCGTTGATGAGATTGCGTCTGTACCTACCGACTTCCTTGACAAACCGCATACACCCGTGATCATGAAGCATGTGTACATTGAAGGAGAATAAGTATGGCTGTACCCAAGGTGGCAGAGATCCACTACCGTAAAGAACCCCACCGTGATGAATATGGCTGTGAACTGAACAAGGCAATCAGTCTGTACGAAGAGCCTACACGGTATCCGGTCGATCAGCTGATCAGACTGGTCAATGCCCAGATGTCAATGATGAAGGAAGCGGATGACGGAAAACGCGCAGAACTCCACGATGCCTTCATGTCGCTGCTTAACAGTATCGAAGTCCTGCCGGAAGCCCGTGAGAAAGTCCGGCTCTGGCCGGAAGACAAAGTACCGACGCAGACAGACTATACGGAGAATCCCGGGTATATCTTTGATCACGATCCCGGTTACATCCCCTTCTATCTGGAGATGCTGATCGAAGACGAACGTGAGACCATCGGCAGTGTGATCCTGATTGCCGGCGGCAGTCACGGCATCGGTACGATCAGTGAATGTTACCAGATCGGAAGAGAATTCAATGAACTTGGGTATCAGGCATTCATCCTGCAGTGCCGTCCGAACAACTGCCCGTGGAATGAATACGAAGTCGGTGCCGATGTCGCAAGAGCTATCCGCATCATCCGCAGCCGGGCTGAAGAATACCGCATCGACCCTGACAGGATCGCCATTGCCGGTTTCTCCAACGGCGGCCTCACCTGTGACTTTGCGATCGAGCACTATTCCGGAAATCAGAAAGTAAAGACATACTTCCCTGATTATGAGGAAGATGCCCTGGATGAGATCAGTGCCACTCCCGATGCCTTTATCTGTGTCTACGGCACAAGATATCACGGCACACCGTACGACTATACCGATGTCGTTTATCCCCCGACATTTATCGCTGTCGGCAGAGAAGATACCGGCGCCATGAAAAACATGGATTACATGACAGCTTCCCTGAAAGAACAGGGTATCCCGTTTGAAGTACATACCTTTGCAGGACACCCGCACGGTTTTGCCGGACATAAGATATTTGACGGCAAAGGTGATCCAAACTTCGATCTGTGGCTGACCCATGCCCATTACTTCCTTCAGGACATTTACAGAAAAAGAGGTAAATAATCCTGAAAATTGCAGTAGTATTTGACTCCAAGACAGGCGGCACCCAGAGAGCCGGTGAGTTTATTGCCGAAGGTCTCAATTCTGTAGATGGTGTCGAGGCCAGAACCTTCAACATTGAGAAGATCGACACAGAGTTTGCCAACGAAGCTAAGGGTGTTATTCTCGGAACTCCGACATACATGGCTTCGTTAACAGCAGACATGAAAGTCTGGCTGGATAAGCACGCTGTAACGGAAGTCGGCTTTGTCGGTAAGCTCTGCGGTGTCTTTGCGACGGAGGGGTATATCCACGGCGGTGCTGATCTTGCCATGAGTACGATCATTGATCATATGCTTGTCTTCGGCGGTATGGTATACTCTGCAGGCGGATCCAAAGGCTCCCCGACGATCCACCTTGGTCCTGTCGCACTCAGCCCGAATATCGACGACTATAAAGACTTGTGCGAAGTATACGGCAAGCGTTTCGCGGAACAGGCTGTAGCGATCTTCGGAAAGTAAACACATCAACTGCTGCATATGCGGCAGTTTTTATTATGCATTACCGGCAGAGGCGTAAACGACAAGAAAACAGGCATATGAGCCTGTTT